>JAGHSS010000362.1 GCA_018065745.1 Candidatus Neoflavobacterium equi
AATATACACTCAAAATGATTCATTTTTCTAAACAAATAAATGTTGAAGCTTCTCTGGTTATTTTAGTGAAAGATACTACAGTCTTAGCTAGTGAAATTTCAGAGTTAATTAAAAATCAATTGTCCAACTTTCAAAATTCAGATGCGAAATTTGATTTCTTGAAGTTAGGAAAACAATATATTTTCTTTGTTAAAGAAGATACAGACTTGGAAACTATGCGTGTGCATGGATTTACGATCAGACAACAGATGGATCGCAAGATTACAGAATTGTATATTTTGGGTGATGGAGAAACAGCATTGGCTTTGGCTGAGGGTGTGGAATTGTCTAATTACCAGTTTATAAAATATTTCAAAGATGCAGATGACAGAGAGTTTTTACTGGAAAACATCTACATGAACGGTGACGTTTCTGAAGCCGATATCAAAGAAATGAACAACACCATCTTGGCTGTTTACTGGGCAAGAGACATGGTCAATGAGCCAAGTTCTTATTTGAGCGCAAGACAACTTTCAAAAGAAATTGAAGAAATTGGATTGCTTGGAGGTATTGAAGTTGAGGTGTTGAAAAAACACGATATCGAGCGTTTGAAAATGGGAGGTCTTCTTGCAGTAAATATGGGGTCATTGGAACCGCCAACATTTACCATCATGGAGTACAAACCACAAAACCCGATCAATGAAAAACCAATCGTTTTGGTAGGTAAAGGGGTTGTTTATGATACGGGTGGTCTTTCCTTAAAACCAACAGCTGGATCCATGGACTTGATGAAATCTGATATGGGAGGAGCTGCATGTATGGCAGGAACTATTTATGCTGCTGCTTTGAACAAATTAAATGTACACCTCATTGGTTTGATCCCAGCAACAGATAACAGACCGGGACAAAATGCCTATGCACCTGGAGATGTCATCACAATGTATGACGGTACTACAGTGGAAGTTTTAAATACAGATGCTGAAGGACGTATGATTTTGGGAGACGCCATTGCCTATGCAAATCAATATGAACCAGAAGTTATTATTGACGCTGCAACCTTGACGGGTGCTGCTTTAGTAGCTGCGGGAACACGTGCAATTTGTATGATGAGTAATGCAGACACTGCTGTCAATGAATCATTAATTGCCTCTGGACACCGTGTTTATGAGCGTTTGGTACAATTGCCGTTGTGGGATGATTACAAAAAACAAATTCAATCTACTATCGCAGATTTAAAAAATATTGGAGGTAGAAATGCAGGAACCATTACCGCAGGTAAATTCTTGGAGCATTTTGCCAAACATCCATTTGTGCATTTGGACATTGCAGGACCAGCTTTTACAGAAGGTATGGAAAACTACAAAGGTCTTGGAGGTACAGGAACAGGAATTCGCCTGTTGATGGATTTCTTGAAGAAAAGATAATTAAAAGCAATAAAAGAGGCGGTTCCCCATGGGAGCCGCCTCTTTTTATGTGTAATATGAGTTGTATTAAAATATCTTCTGGTTGTAATTTTCAGGATATTTGGCGTGAACCGTGCGGTAGTAATCTTCAATTTCTTGCATGACTTCCTCCAAAGTTCTACCTTGAGTTTGTACAATTTTATCAATTCCTGCTTCTTTCTTTTTGTAGTCACAGAAAGCGAGTACAATGGGAACCTGAGCTTCTTTGGCAATATAATAAAATCCATTTTTCCATTTCTCTGCTCTTGATCTGGATCCTTCAGGTGTGTTGAGCAAGTACAAATGATCCGCGTTTTGCAATAAGTCTGCAGCAAATTGTACCATATTGTTTCTTTGAGATCTGTCAATGCCAATGCCTCCCATGGCTTTGATCACAAAACCATACCAAGGTTTTGTCCAAGCATCTTTAATAAACATCTTCATGGGGATGCCCATTTGCCAAAAGGCAGCTAACGTATAGTAAAAATCCCAATTGCTGGTATGGGGTGCACAGATCAATATGCATTTGTCCACTTGATCAATGTCCAAGCCATTTTTTAATTTCCAGCCATTGATTGCGTAAACCAATTTTCCTATCAATTTTTTCATATTACAAATATATCATTTTTTATAAAATGCGTATGTTTGTTAAAGACCGCTATTTTTTTTGTAATTTAATTCTTATAAATGCAACAGATGAAACCATATCAAAACATCCTATCAAAACAACGTGAATTTTACAATACTGGTAAAACACTTGACGTTAAATTTCGCATTGCGGCACTGAAGAAATTAGAGCAGGCTTTGAAACAATATGAAGATCAGATTGTGGAAGCCCTGCATGCGGACTTTAATAAATCAGCCTTTGAAACTTTGGTGACTGAATTGGTGATGTTGCGTTTTGAATTGAGAAAGAACATTAAAAACGTCAAAAGTTGGACCAAGCCCAACCGCGTGTTGCCTTCACTGCTCAACTTTCCATCCACAGATAAAATTTACAAACAACCTTATGGGGTGTGTTTGGTTATCAGTCCGTGGAATTATCCTGTCTTGTTGACCTTTCAACCCATAATAGCAGCTATCGCAGCGGGGAATACAGTTATTCTAAAACCGTCAGAGCTGGTGCCACATACTTCAGACTGTGTGGAACAAATTCTGAATTCTTGTTTTGATGCTCATTATGTAGCAGTGATTCAAGGTGGGGTGGAAGCAACTACAGATTTATTGAAATTGCGCTATGACAAAATCTTCTTTACGGGAAGTACTGCTGTTGGAAAAATTGTGCAACAGGCAGCAGCGCCATTTTTGACGCCAACCGTGTTGGAATTGGGTGGTAAGAGTCCATGTGTTATCACAGCTAACGCCAACTTAAAGCTGGCTGCAAAACGCATTGTGTTTGGAAAATATGTCAATGCAGGGCAAACGTGTATTGCGCCAGATTTTTTGTGGATTCATCAAAGTGTCAAAGCCGCATTCTTAAAAGAACTCAGTGAAGCCATTACCGCTGCCTATGGAGTAGACATCCAATCCAGTCCAGATTTCCCACGCATTGTCAATGCCAAGAATTTTGAGCGTTTGAAAAATTACATACAACCAGCAAAGGTTGTTTTTGGCGGTCAGTCAGATGCTGCAGACCGTTATATTGCGCCAACGGTCATGGATGATATTACTTTTGACGACCCTGTGATGCAAGATGAAATATTTGGTCCCATCCTTCCCGTGATGACTTATACTGATTTGAGTGAAATTGTACAACACAACCAACAAACAGAAAAACCGTTGGCATTTTATATGTTTTCAAACACCGCTCAAGAAATTGAATACCTGATGGAAAACACCCAATTTGGTGGTGGAAGTGTCAATGATTGTTTGGCACATATCATCAATGGGAATTTGCCTTTTGGCGGTGTTGGCGCGTCAGGAATGGGCAGCTACCACGGCAAATTTGGATTTGATGCTTTTACCCATCAGAAAGCGGTTGTGAAGAGATCAAGATTTATTGATATTCCCTTAAAATATGCTCCATATAATAACAAAAAAAACCTAATTAAGAAAATTCTTACATGGATTTAATTCTAAAGTGTTATTTTTGTTAGAACAACATTTTTTTTATGGAATTATACTATACGTTTTCAATACTCATTGTATTGGCTTCATTCTTCGCCTATTTAAATTTAAGATTTTTAAAATTACCAGGTACCATTGGTATCATGATCATCGCGATGTTCGTTTCTGTAGCAGCACGTTTGGTTGGTGAATCTTTTTTCCCCATCCTGACGCATAAGCTCTTTGATCTGATAGGTACATTTGACTTCAATGAAGTCCTGATGGGAGCCATGTTGAACTTTTTGCTTTTTGCAGGAGCACTCCACGTTAACGTGAGTGATTTGAAAGAACAGAAATTTGCAATTTTGACTTATGCCACCGTTTCAGTAGTGCTTTCAGCATTTATTATCTCTGGTTTGTTATATTATATTGCCCCTTATTTTGGAATTGAAATACCTTATATTTTCTGTCTTCTTTTTGGAACGTTGATTTCACCTACAGACCCCATTGTTGTTTTGGGGATTCTTAAAGAAGCGCGTGTGCCAAAATCCATTGAGACAAAAATTGCTGGAGAAGCCTTGTTTAATGATGGGGTAGCCGTTGTAATGTTTGCCGTGGTTTTGAAATTGGCTACAGATCCAACCTTTAACCCAACTTTTGGAAACATCTCTTGGTTGTTCTTGGAAGAAGCCGGTGGTGGAATCTTGCTGGGATTGGTTTTGGGATATTTTGCTTCAAGAACCATGCAGAAAATTGACGATTACAAGGTGTCTGTTTTAATCACTTTATCAATTGTTATGGGTGGTTTCTTATTGACAACTGTGACCCATGTTTCCAGTCCATTAGCGATGGTAATTGCCGGATTGTTCATTGGGAACTATGGTAAGAAACACGCCATGAGTGCCACGACTCAAGACTACCTTGGGAAATTCTGGGAATTGATTGATGAGATTTTAAATGCCATCTTATTCCTTTTCATGGGGTTTGAGTTGTTGCTATTGCCAAACATCCAAGACCAATTGTTCTTAGGAGCAGTAGCTATTTTGATTGTTTTAAATTCCAGATTGCTATCCATCTTGATTCCATTAAGATCCATCTTGCGCAAAAACACCTACAGTAAGGGTTCTATATATGTGATGGTTTGGGGAGGTATTCGCGGTGGAGTATCCATTGCCTTGGTACTTTCCATGCCCGTGAGTGAGTGGAAGGATTTACTCTTGGAGATCACTTATATTGTGGTTTTTTTCTCCATTGTAGTTCAAGGATTGACAGTTGGTAAGGTTGCTAAAAAACATTTGCCTCAGGAGCCAAGTACACCTGCACATTAATAAAAGACATAAAAAAAACCGGAAGCCTCAAGCTTCCGGTTTTTTTGTGTTTGAATTTATGCAATTAAACCAGCACGTTTTAATAACGCTTCCGGTTGAGGTTCTTGACCTCTGAATTTTTTGTAAAGTTCCATTGGGTGTTGCGTTCCCCCTTGAGACAAGACGTGATCCTTAAACTTCGCCGCTATTTCCACGTTGAAAATGCCGTTTTGTTTGAAGTAATCAAAGGCGTCAGCATCCAATACTTCAGCCCATTTGTAGCTGTAATATCCTGCAGCATACCCACCGCCAAAAATGTGTGAGAAAGCAGGGCTCATTGCGTTTTCTGCAACATCTGGATAAAGTTGTGTTGGTGCAAATTGCGCCATTTCAAACGCTTTTAAATCCGTGATTTCTTTAGGATCTGCACTGTGCCACGCCATATCTAAAAGACCAAAGCTCAATTGTCTTACCGTTGCCATTCCCTCTTGGAAAGAAGCAGACTCTTTGATTTTTTCAATGTATTCCATCGGTAGGGTTTCACCCGTTTTATAGTGTTTTGCAAACAGCTCTAATGTTTCTTTTTCATAACACCAGTTTTCCATGATTTGAGAAGGAAGTTCCACAAAATCCCAGAATACAGAAGTACCAGACAAGCTTGGATACACCGTGTTGGCCAACATACCGTGGAGTGCGTGACCAAATTCGTGGAACAATGTTGTTACCTCATTAAAAGTCAATAAGGAAGGTTTTGTTGCTGTTGGTTTTGTGAAGTTACAAACAATGGAAATGTGTGGACGTTCATTAACTCCGTCCTTGATGTACTGCGGTTTGTATGACGTCATCCAAGCTCCGTTTCTCTTTCCTTTTCTAGGGAAGAAATCAGCATAGAATAGGGATACTAAATTTCCATCAGCGTCCTTTACTTCATAGGTTTCCACATCAGCGTGGTATTTGTCCATATAGTCCACCGTGTCAAAAGTCAAGCCATACAATCTGTTCGCGACTTCAAATGCGCCTGCCAAAACATGTTCCAATTGGAAGTACGGTTTTAGAACTTCGTCATCCAAATTGAATTTTTGTTGTTTTAATTTCTCGCTGTAGTAGGAACCGTCCCATTTTTCCAAATGGTCAATACCGTCCAACTCTTTTGCAAAAGCGGTCAATTCAGCAAATTCTCTTTTGGCTGCAGGAAGCGCCTTTTCAAGTAAATCATTTAAAAATGAAAATACCTTTTCAGGGCTTTTGGCCATGCGTTCTTCCAACACAAAATGCGCGTGAGAATCATAGCCCAACAATGCTGCGCGTTGTTGTCTCAGGTTGACAATTTCCAAAACGACAGCTTCATTGTTGTTTTCATTTTTTTGAAAACCTTTCTTACCCGCTGCAATGGCTATTTCTTTGCGCAGATTTCTATCCTTTGCATAGGTGATTACCGGCAAGTATGAAGGCAAGTCCAAGGTGAATATCCACCCTTCTTTATGATTTGATTTGGCAAGTTCTGCCGCTGCCTCAATACTGCCTTCAGGAAGTCCTTCCAACTGAGCTGCCTCTGTAATGTGCAGTTGATATGCATTGGTGTCTGCTAACAGATGCTCACCAAAAGTCAGTGATTTAGTTGCTAAAGCCGTGTCAATTGTGCGCAGGCTTTCTTTTTTATCGTCAGTTAACAAAGCGCCATTTCTGACAAACATCTTGTAACTGTTGTTCAAAAGTGTTTGTTGTTCCACGGTTAATTCAAGACTGTCTTTTTGATCATAGACCGCTTTTACACGCTTGAATAATTCAAAGTTTAACGTGATGTCATTGCCAAGTTGGGAAAGTTTAGGTGCTATTTCTTGCGCAATTTTTTGGATTTCATCAGATGTTTCTGCTGCGTTTAAATTAAAAAACACCTCAGATAATCGTTGTAGATGTTGGCCATTGAAGGCAAGTGCTTCTATGGTATTTTCAAAAGTTGGATCTGCTGGATTTTTAACTATGGAATTGATTTCATTTATGTTGGATTCAATTGCAGCGTCAAAGGCTTCTGGGAAATCAGCGGCTTTGATTTTTGAAAACGGTGCAATGTCAAATTTTTGTTTAAGTAAAGACATCTAATGTATGTTTTAAATTAAAAGATAAAAATACAATATAAATGGTTATTTTAAACGGGAATTAGGGCAGATTTATGTTTTCAGAAATGTAGTGCACTTCTTACATCATTTTTGCATTAAAATTCGTGTATTCTTAGTTTTATGG
>JAGHSS010000209.1 GCA_018065745.1 Candidatus Neoflavobacterium equi
AGTAAATATCATGGGATTCGAATTACCACAATTACCATATGCTTATGACGCTTTAGAGCCTCATATTGATGCACAAACAATGGAAATCCACCATTCAAGACACCACAATGCATACACTACAAATTTAAATGCTGCTATTGCTGGAACTGAATTGGAAGGACAGTCAATTGAAGAAATTTTAAAAAACTTAGATTTAACTAAAGGAGCTGTTAGAAACAACGCTGGAGGTTTTTTCAACCACAATTTATTCTGGGAAGTAATGTCTCCAAACGGTGGAGGTCTTCCAACAGGAGCTTTAGCAACTGCTATTGACACTGCATTTGGTTCTTTTGAAGCATTCAAAGATGCTTTCGCTAAGGCTGGAGCTGGACAATTTGGTTCAGGATGGGCTTGGTTAACAGTTAAAGATGGTAAATTGGAAGTTGTTGGAACTCCAAACCAAGACAACACATTAATGCCAGGTGTTGGAAACGGTGGAACTCCAATTTTAGGTATGGATGTATGGGAACATGCTTACTACTTAAAATACCAAAACAAAAGACCAGATTACATTCAAGCATTTTTCAATGTAATTAACTGGGCTGAAGTTTCTAAACGTTACGAAGCAGCACTTTAATTAAAAGTGAACATAAAAAAAAGGGATCGCAAATTGCGATCCCTTTTTTTTTAAAATACTCTTCAAAAACTTATTAATTACAAACATCTTTCCTTTTTTAAAAAAAGGGAGGAACTTAATCCACCCTTTTATTGCCCCAAATCTACCATATCATAACCTACTAATCTATGGTTCAACAAATATATACTGAGTTTTATTCCGTATCAAATTTTTAAGATAACTAGCCAAAATAATCGATAAACAACTGTTTTGACAATTTACTATAAGAAGAATACTACATCAGCATGATTTTGTAAAAAAAAAGGGAATGTTTTGACAACCTCCCTTTTTTACCCCAAAATTACCATGTAAGAACTCATCAAATGGTATTACAAATCTATCTGTTTTTTTTATATATCATAAACTTCTTGGACATACTGCAATAATAACCGTTAAACGGTAATTTGAATTGTAACATGTTCAAAAAAGTCCAAAAAAAAGGTGGACGTTAGTCCACCTTTTGTTGCCCCAAATTCACCATAAATTCTAACCTAATTTATTATGATGTAGTAAATCTACAACCGTAAATAACAACATCAAAATAAAAAAGACCAACTACTTTTTAAATCGTTTAAGTGCATAAAACACATATAAAAGGTTACAAAATAGCTATTTATTGGAATTTAATATGCTCTGGCATCCTTGCCTTCATAGAAGTTTAGGAATGCTCTGTTTACTACTCTATTCCCACCATCTGTTGGGTAGTTACCTGTGAAGTACCAATCTCCTAAATTCTTTGGACATGCAATGTGTAAATTATCAACCGTTTGGAAAATTACTTTTACTTCTGCCTTGGTATCTTCTGGTGTAATCAATTCTGCTATTTTATCAGAAATCTGTTGATCTGTGAATGGCGCATAAATTTCTTTTACATAATTTACCACCTCAGCATCTACAAACTCCTCTTGTGCTTTGGATTTTTTATAAACCTCATCCACAATATGATACATTCCTTGCTCTTTCAACAAGGCTAAGGCAGCTTTAAATGCAATCAATCCTTCCATCTTAGCCATGTCAATACCATAGCAATCAGGATATCTGATTTGAGGTGCAGAAGAAACAACTACAATCTTTTTAGGATTCAAACGATCCATCATTTTGATGATGCTGTTTTTCAAAGTTGTACCTCTTACAATACTGTCATCAATGATCACCAAATTGTCAGACGGCTTAATAACCCCATAAGTCACATCATAAACGTGAGCTACTAAGTCATCACGAGAACTGTCTTCCGTAATAAACGTTCTTAGCTTTGCATCCTTAATTGCAATCTTCTCTGTGCGCAACTTCACTGATAAAATCTCTTGAAGTTTTGCTTCAGACAAATCAGAAGGATTTGCTAGAATTGATTTGATTTTTCGTTGATTTAAAAAATCTTGAGCTTCCTCAACCATTCCGTAGAATGATGTTTCAGCAGTATTAGGTATGTATGAGAAAACGGTATTGTCTGTATCTTGATCAATAGCCTCCAAAACTGCAGGCATGATTAGACGCCCCAAGTACTTACGCTCTTTGTAAATTTCAGCATCACTACCTCTTGAAAAGTAGATGCGCTCAAAAGAACACGCTTTGTAAGGCAATGGCTCTCTTACCTTTTCATCAATTACACGACCGTCTTTCTTTATAATTAACGCATGGCCAGGCGTAATTTCTTTTACAGACTCAAATGGCACATTGAAAACCGTTTGAATTACAGGACGTTCTGAAGCAACTACCACCAACTCTTCATCCTCATAGTAATATGCCGGACGAATTCCCGCAGGATCTCTAGTTACAAAAGCATCCCCATGACCCAATAAACCAGCCATAGCATAGCCACCATCCCAGTTTTTAGAAGCTCTTTTAATGATGCGCCCAATATCCAAACGTTTGGCAATTTCTGAAGACGCCTCTCTCTTGGACATGCCCTCTTTTTTGCAATCGTTGTACAGTTGGTCCACCTCATCATCCAAAAAATGACCAATCTTCTCCATAACCGTCACCGTGTCTGCCAATTCTTTTGGGTGTTGACCCAAGCGAACTAAATCTGCAAACAACTCATTGACATTGGTCATATTGAAATTACCAGCCACTATAAGATTGCGGTGCATCCAATTGTTTTGTCTCAAAAAAGGATGAACACTTTCAATACTATTTTTACCAAAAGTTCCATATCTCACGTGACCCAAAAACAACTCTCCAATGTATGGAATGTGTTTTTTCTGCAATTCAACATCCTCCTGATAAGCAGGATTTTGCAATAGATCATCACTGATACGTTCGTTGACTTGAGCAAAAATATCTTGAATTGGTGCCGCTTTATTAGATCTTACTCTACTGATGTAACGCTCACCAGGTTCCATATCAAATTTGATACTTGCCAGTCCTGCTCCATCTTGACCTCTGTTGTGTTGTTTCTCTAATAGCAAGTACATTTTCTGTACCCCATAAAATGCAGTCCCATATTTTTCTTTATAAAAAGCCAAAGGTTTTTTTAGCCTCAATAAAGCAATACCACATTCGTGTTTTAATGCGTCACTCATTTTCTTAATTCGTTGTGTTGTTGGTTGTTTGTTGTTGTTGTGTTGTTGTTGTTGTTGTTGTTGTTGTTGTTGTGTTGTTTTTGTGTTGTTGTGTTGTTGTGCTGTTGTTGTTGTTGTGTTGTTGTGTTGTTGTTGTTGGTCGTTGTTAGTATAGACAAATGAAAAAGAGCCACACAAGGTGGCTCATAACTACATATATTATTTATTCAATTCAATATCAAATTGAGTCAGTGATTTAAACTGCTGTAAACGTGCGTTTACTTCAGCGTCACTTAGATTAAGCATGCGCTCAGTTCCAAATTTCTCCACACAGAAAGAAGCTAAATTTGAACCATAAATGATCGCATTCTTTAAATTCTCAAAAGAAGCATTTTCACTTTGAGCGATGAAACCAGAAAGTCCACCAGCAAAAGTATCTCCAGCTCCAGTTGGATCAAAAACCTCTTTAAGCGGTAAAGCCGGCGCGAAGAAAACATTTTCTCCTTCAAAAGCCAATGCTCCGTGCTCTCCTTTTTTAATAACCACAAACTTAGGACCCATTGCGTGAATTTTAGCAGCAGCATTAACTAGAGAATATTCTCCAGACAATTGTCTTGCTTCCTCGTCATTGATTGTAATAACATCCACACGTTTGATGATGTCCATCAATTCAGGTAATGCACAATCCATCCAGAAATTCATAGTATCTAAAACTACTAATTTTGGTTTCACTTCCATTTGATCCAAAACAGAACTTTGAACCAATGGGTGTAAGTTACCCAACATCACTACATCAGCATCTTTAAAATCTGTTGGTACAACAGGTTTGAAATCTGCCAATACATTAAGCTGTGTATCTAATGTATCTCTTGAATTCAAGTCATTGTGGTATTTTCCACTCCAGAAGAATGTTTTTCCACCTTTAACTACTTCAATACCAGAAATATCAATATTTCTATCAGTCAATAAATCTAAATATTCTTGAGGAAAATCTTCTCCTACTACTGATACTATCGCTGATTTAACATCAAAATTTGACGCTGCCAATCCAATATAAGTACCTGCACCACCCAAAATTTTATCCGTTTTCCCAAAAGGAGTTTCAATAGCATCAAAAGCTACTGTTCCTACAATCAATAATTTATTCATTTAATTTAAATTGAAATAAGCCGCAAAGATAGCAAATGCGGCTTAGAGTTACAATATAAAGATTTATAA
>JAGHSS010000291.1 GCA_018065745.1 Candidatus Neoflavobacterium equi
ATATAAATCAATAATGCATGCTGAAGCAAAAATAAATACCCTCCAACAGCGATTCCAAATTCAGAAGCCACATTGACTTTGAAACGACACAAATGTTGTCACTCAAAAATTCAACATTCCATTTCAATTACTGCACGAAAATTAAAATTTTAGAAACCAGATTTACAGCATTTACACGCCACTCTTATACAATTATTACACCACTTACACACCATTTAAAACCATTTACACTCCTTTTACATACCATTTACACTCCTCTTGTACGCTATTTTTACACCATAAAAATACATCCAAAAAACCAGCGAACTTAAACTCATACCTTGGATTCAACTTCCTGACGAACACTACCAATACCCCCTTGAATACAGCTTTTATATAAATTGTTATCCACCAATTAAAATATATTGCAATACAATTAAAAATACTTTGGAAACTTTTATTGTTTTTAAAGTTTTCTGCATACATTTGTACCTCAAAAATACCCTATAGCCGTTATGAAAGAAAAAATAATTGAAAATGCTTCTGAACTCTTTATCAATCAAGGGTTCAAAGTAGTGACTATGGATGATATTGCCGTGCATATGGGGATTTCCAAAAAAACCATTTACCAGCACTTTGAAAACAAACAGATGCTCATTGACGCTGTTTTGACCAAATTGTTTGTAGATGTGAATGTGGAAATTGAGAAAATTGAACAAATGCCCATCAACGCAATTGAAGCCTTGGTAGCCTTGAGAAACATTGGAATCCGTTTTACCAAAGATCAACAGTCACCAGTGATCATGCAGCTCATCAAATACTACCCCAACTCATACAAAAGAGTGGAAGAATGGCAAACCAAACACTTGGAGCAGTTTAAAATCAACAATTTAAAAAGAGGAATCACAGAAGGATTGTACAAACCTGATTTAAACACGCAGTTCATCGCTAAAATGTATCAGGCTGGAATCACGGCTATTTTTCACTCCAACGCCATGAACTTTCACGAATTAAATCAATTGCATTTGGAATATCACATATCAGCCATTGCAACCCCAAAAGGAATACAAATTTTACACCATATATTAAACAACTAAAATTCAGAAAATGAAAAATAAGCTGATGCTTGCCTTATTTCTGTTTGCCGTCAATCTTCAGGCTCAAACCAAACAGTTGGAGCTAAAAGACGCCATTAACTATGCTTTGGAAAATAAGGCAGAAGCTAAAAAGGCCAAACTTGAAGTGGAAAACAGCAATTACAAAATTGAAGAAGTAAGATCTCAAGCCTTACCTCAATTGACTTTAAATGGAGGTTTGAACTACAATGCCATCTTGCAACAAACGGCTTTACCAGGAGAATTGATTGGTAAGCCAGGAGAAAGTGTGATGGTTGCCTTTGGACAAAAGTGGAATTCAACTGCTTCTGCACAATTGACACAACAAATATTCAACCAACAGGTATTCACGGGCTTGAAAGCAGCGAGAAGTACCAGAGAATTTTATCAGATCAACCAACAGTTAACTGAGGAACAATTGATTGAAAAAGTAGCTACTAACTACTTCCAAGTCTATGTAACTCAAGTGAAACTGAAAAATGTGGAATCTAACTTAGAAACGACCAAAAAAGTTTTTGACATCTTGAACGGTCAGTACAAAAGCGGATTGGCACGCAAAATTGACGTGGACAGAATGCAGGTTAATGTCAGCAATATTGAAGCGGCAAAACAACAGTTGATCAACAGCATTGAGTTACAGAAAAATGCCTTGAAATTTTTCATCGGGATGCCAATGAATGAAGCCATTACCCTGCCAGAACAAAATATTGAATTGACAGACAAGGCATTTGTAAGTGAGGTTAAAACAGACAGCAGAACTGAAGTTGCCCTTTTGAAAAAACAAGAAGAATTGTTGGTATTCCAGAAAAAGGCATATCAGGCAGAATACTACCCTACCCTATCTTTAAACGCCAATTATGGTTACCAAGGTTTGGGTAATGAATTCCCATGGTTTGCAGGAACAGACAAAGGGGTGTTTTGGAGTAATTTCTCTTCTTTTGGATTAAACTTGAGAGTACCGGTATTCAACGGCTTTGCTACGCGTTCAAAAGTGAGACAAGCAGACGTGAGTTTGAAAAAACTACAGGCTGATATTGACGACACCAACTTGGGATTGAACTATGCATTTGAAAATGCGAAAACACAAATTCAAAACAGTATCATCAACATCAACACCCAAAAACAAAACGTCAAACTTTCTGAAGATGTATTGGAAAACACCCAAAACAACTACAAAAACGGTTTGGCAACATTGACAGATCTTTTGGATGCTGAAAAAGCAAGAACTGAAGCACAAAACAATTATACCTCTGCCTTATTGGATTACAAATTAGCAGAAATTCAAATTTATAAATCACAAGGAGAACTACAAAGTCTTAAGAACTAGTTGACAAACACTATGAAAAATAAAATCATTACAGGAATCGTCTTGATCCTAGCTGTTGCTGGAATCATGTATAAATTGAATAAAAACAAAGAGGAAAAAGAAACGGCTACTGCCATTGTTGCTGAAAAGAATGCAACAGTGAGTGTGCGTTCAGCCTTAGTTAAAGAAGAGATGGTTCAAGCAGATTTCATTGCCAATGGAACTTTTGCACCTGCACAAGAATTGAATTTGTCTTCAGAGACTCCTGGTCAAGTTTCCAAAGTTTTGGTTAAAGAAGGAGACCGCGTTTCTGTGGGTCAAACATTAGCTGTTATTAAAGGAGACAAATTAAACGTGAACGTCAACACCGCTCAAGCATCATACAATAATGCCTTGGCAGACGCAGCACGTTTTGAAAGCGCTTTCAAAACAGGTGGAGTTACACAACAACAGTTGGACCAAGTGAAATTGCAATTGGCAACCGCTAAAAACAATTTACAAAACGCGAGAATCACAGCTGGTGACGCCATCATCAAAGCGACAATTCCAGGAATTATCAATACCAAAAGTGTAGAGCCAGGATCTTATGTAAACCCGGGTACACCACTTTTTGAAATTGTCAACGTGAACAAATTGAAATTGAAAGTTGCTGTGGACGAGAAAAATGTGGGATTGACTAAAGTGGGCAACACCATCAAAGTGACTTCTAGCGTTTATCCAGACAAGACCTTTTCTGGTAAAATTACTTTTGTCGCTCCAAAAGCAGACGCTACCTTGAATTTCCCTGTTGAAATTGAAATTACTAACAACGCTTCAAACGACCTTAAAGCGGGTATGTATGGAACTGCTGTGTTTGAAAACAACACCAAAACTCCAATCTTAGTTGCTCCAAGAGCTGCCTTTGTTGGAAGTGTGAGCTCAAACCAAGTTTATGTAGTGAAAAACAACGTCGCAGTTTTGACCAAAGTAACTACAGGACGCAACTTTGGTGACACGGTTGAAATTCTTTCTGGAGTTAACTCTGGAGAAGAAGTGATCACTAGTGGACAAATCAACCTATTGGATCAAACTCCAGTAACCATCATCAAATAAGCAACAGCAATGAAAATTACAGAAATATCCATCAAGAGACCTACGATTATTATCGTACTCTTTATTATATTGACCTTGGGTGGGTTGTTCAGTTATTCCCAGCTGAACTATGAGCTGATCCCAAAGTTTGAGATGAACGTTTTAACCGTTTCTACAATTTACCCTGGAGCATCGCCTTCTGAGGTAGAGAACACGGTTTCAAAAGTCATTGAAGATGCGGTTTCCAACCTGGAAAACGTGAAGAAAATTGAAGCAAAGTCTTATGAAAGTTTGTCTGCAGTGGTCATCACATTGACTGCACAGGCTGATGCTGATTATGCCTTGAACGACGCCCAGAGAAAGATCAACGCCATTCTGAAAGATTTACCAGAAGACGTGGATCCGCCGTCCATCGTGAAATTCTCCTTGAGTGATTTGCCAATCATGACCTTGGGGGTAACCAGTAAACTTTCTGAAAAAGAATTATATGACTTGTTGGACAAAAAAATCCAGCCCATCTTTTCAAGAATCAACGGGGTAGCAAAAGTGAACCTTGTGGGTGGAGAAGAGCGTGAAATCCAAGTGAGCTTAAACGCTGAGAAATTGGAGGGATATGGCTTGAGTGTTCCACAGGTACAACAAATGATTTTGGCATCCAACTTGGATTTCCCAACGGGGAATGTGAAAACCAGAGAGAAACAAACCTTGATTCGTCTGGCTGGAAAATACAAATCTGTTGAAGAGTTGAGAAACTTAGTGATCTTGACTAAAAACGGAAGTCAAGTGCGTTTGGCAGAAATTGCAGACGTTCAAGACACCCAAAAAGAGGTAGAGAAAATTGCCCGTTTGGACCAAAAAAACACCATCTTATTGCAGGTTTCAAAACAATCTGACGCCAATGCAGTAACCGTGAGTGAGAACGTGATGAAGATGATTTCCAAAGTGGAGAAAGACTATGCAGATAGTGAAATCAAAATCAACGTGGCAAATGACACCTCAGAATACACCTTGCACGCAGCCAACTCTGTGTTGTTTGACTTGTTCTTGGCCATTGTTTTGGTAGGGGTAATCATGTTGTTCTTCTTGCACAGTTTGAGAAATGCCGTGATTGTAATGGTCGCAATTCCACTGTCATTAATCGCAACCTTCATTGGTTTGTTTGCCATGGGATACACCCTGAACTTGATGTCTTTATTGGGACTTTCATTGGTAGTAGGTATCTTGGTGGATGACGCCATTGTAGTTATTGAAAACATTCACCGCCACATGGAAATGGGGAAATCAAAGATCAGAGCTGCCTATGATGGTGCTTCAGAAATTGGATTCACCGTGACCGCGATCACCTTGGTAATTGTGGTTGTGTTCTTACCAATTGCTGCTTCAACAGGATTGGTAGCAAACATCATCACCCAGTTCTGTGTGACTGTAATTATTGCAACTATGTTGTCTTTATTAGTTTCTTTTACCGTGGTGCCTTGGTTGTTCTCACGTTATGGAAGATTAGAGCATTTGAATCCAAATTCTGCTTTTGGTAAAGTTATTTATACGTTTGAAGCAGGATTGACAAAATTCACGCACAAAGTAAGTAGCATCATGGAGTGGTCCTTGAAATCAAGAGGAAACAAATTGATCACCTTGGGAATTGCGGTATTGTTGTTTTTATTGTCCACAGTTGGATTGGGTATTGGAGGTTATATTGGTGGAGAGTTCTTCCCAAAAACAGACAAAGGAGAATTCATGGTTCAGTTTGAGATGGACAAAGACGCCTCTATTGAAAGCACCAACTTCATCACTAAAAAGGCAGAAGCATATTTGTCTAAACTTCCAGAAGTTACCAAATTGATTACCACTGTGGGACAAACATCTGAAGGGATGGGAGGATCACAAGCAACAAAATACAAATCTGAGATTCAAGTAATTTTGGTTGACAAAAAACTGAGATCTGAGAGCACGCCAATTTACGCTTCAAGATTGAAGAGAAAGTTGGAAAAAGAATTGGTAGGAGCAAAAATCAAAACCGTTTCTGTGGGGATGATGGGAGCAGAAAATGCACCAATCGCCTTGACTGTTACGGGAGCTAGTTTACCAGACGCAATGGAATATGCTGTAAAAGCAGCCAATTTATTGCGCAAAATTCCAGGAGCTACAGAGGTAAAATTAACATCTGAAGACGGAAATCCAGAAATCAACGTTCAAGTGGACAGAGACAAGATGTCTGCCTTAAACTTGAGCTTACAAAGTGTTGGTTTGACCATGCAGACTGCATTTAGTGGAAACACAGACGGAAAATTCCGTGCAGGAGAATATGAGTACGACATCAACATCAGATACAACCAAGAGTCTAGAACCAACATTGAAGACGTGAAGAATTTAAAATTCACCAATTCACTAGGACAACAAATTAAGTTGGAGCAATTTGCAAGCGTGAACTACAGTTCAGGACCAACATTATTGGAACGTCGCGACAAAGCACCGTCTGTAACTATTCAAGCACAATCCATTGGTAGACCTTCTGGAACTGTTGCTACAGACTGGGAAGAACAATTCACCAAGCTAGACAAAAAACCAGGAGTTGGTTATGTTTGGGGAGGAGATAAAGAAAACCAATCGGAAGGATTTGGAACGTTAGGAGTTGCATTATTAGCAGCTATCATATTAGTATATTTGGTAATGGTAGCCTTATACAACAGTTTTGCTACCCCATTCATCGTTATTTTCTCTGTGCCATTGTCCTTTATTGGAGCCTTAATTTTGATGGCATTAACCAACACAACAGTGAATGTATTTACCATTTTGGGGATCATCATGTTGATTGGTTTGGTTTGTAAGAACGCCATCTTATTGGTTGACTTTGCCAACCAGAGAAAGGCTGCTGGAGACAGCACCAACCAAGCCTTAATTGCTGCCAACCACGCCCGTTTGCGTCCAATTTTGATGACTACGATTGCCATGGTAATCGGTATGATTCCAATTGCGATGGCTCAAGGAGCTGGATCAGACATGAACAGAGGTTTGGCCATTGTAATTATTGGAGGATTGACATCATCATTGTTCTTGACCCTGGTTATTGTACCGGTGATCTACTCTGTTTTTGACAGCATACAGCGCAAATTCGGAAAGAATGAAGAGATTGACTACGCCAAAGAAATGGTTGCTGATTATGAGCACAACGAACATTTTGTGGACGAATTCAAATAAAATAGATCAAGCCGAAGTTGGAACTCCAACTTCGGCTTTTTTTATCGATATAATTCTTTGGTTAGATTTAGATTAATGAATAAAAAACTTAAATTTGCAGCATAAATAGCATAACTATGTATAGAAGTCATACATGTGGGGCTTTAAACGCATCACACATAAATACAGAAGTAACCCTTGCGGGTTGGGTTCAAAAATCCAGAGATAAAGGTTTTATGATTTGGGTGGATCTTCGCGATCGCTACGGCATCACACAGTTGATGTTTGACGCTTCACGCACAGACCAAGCCGTTTTTGAAAAGGCAAAATCTTTGGGTCGTGAGTTTGTGATTCAAGTCAAAGGAACGGTTATTGAACGCGAGTCCAAAAACCCGAACATCCCTACTGGAGACATTGAAATTTTGGTGACAGAATTGACCATTTTAAATGCGTCTGTAACGCCGCCATTTACTATTGAAGACAACACAGACGGAGGTGAAGACATCCGCATGAAATACAGATACCTGGACATCAGAAGAAATCCAGTAAAAAACAATTTACTTTTCAGACACAAGGTAGCGCAAGAAGTGAGAAACTATTTGTCAAACCAAGGATTCTGTGAAGTGGAGACGCCATACTTAATCAAGTCCACTCCTGAGGGAGCACGTGATTTTGTGGTACCTTCAAGAATGAATGCAGGTCAATTTTACGCCTTGCCACAATCCCCACAAACCTTCAAACAGTTGTTGATGGTTGGTGGAATGGACAAGTATTTCCAGATTGTAAAATGTTTCAGAGATGAGGATTTGCGCGCAGACCGTCAGCCAGAATTTACACAAATTGACTGTGAGATGGCCTTTGTTGAGCAAGAAGATATCTTGGATATGTTTGAAGGATTGACCCGTCACCTCTTGTTGGAAGTACACGGATTGGAAGTTGAAAAATTCCCGAGAATCACCTTTGATTACGCCATGAAAACCTATGGTAATGACAAGCCAGACATTCGTTTTGGAATGAAGTTTGGGGAGTTAAATGCCGTGGCACAACACAAAGATTTTGCTGTTTTCAACAGTGCAGAATTGGTAGTTGGAATTGCCGTTCCTGGAGCAGCGACTTACACAAGAAAAGAAATTGACGCCTTGATTGACTGGGTAAAACGCCCACAAGTTGGAGCCAGCGGTATGGTTTATGTGAAATGTGAAGCCAACGGCGTTTACAAATCATCCGTTGACAAATTCTATGATCAAGCAGACTTGGCACAATGGGCAGCAGCTACAGGTGCGCAAGAAGGAGATTTGATCTTGGTCTTGTCAGGTCCAGCAAACAAAACAAGAGCTCAATTAAGTGCCTTGCGCATGGAATTGGGGAACCGTATGGGCTTGAGAAAACCAGATGAATTCGCACCATTATGGGTAGTAGATTTCCCATTGTTAGAGTGGGATGAAGATTCAGAACGCTTCCACGCCATGCACCACCCGTTCACCTCTCCAAAGCCAGAAGACATGCATTTATTGGACACAGATCCAGGAAAAGTACGCGCAAACGCTTATGACATGGTGTTAAACGGTAACGAAATTGGAGGTGGATCTATCAGAATTCACGACAAAGAAACCCAAGCCTTGATGTTCAAACACCTTGGATTCACTGAAGAAGAAGCCAAAAACCAATTTGGATTCTTGATGGACGCCTTCCAATATGGCGCACCACCACACGGAGGATTAGCCTTTGGTTTGGACCGTTTGGTATCCATTTTAGGCGGCCAAGAAACCATCAGAGACTTCATCGCATTCCCAAAAAACAACTCGGGAAGAGACGTGATGATTGATGCCCCATCAGCCTTGGATCCAGCACAATTAACAGAATTATCCATAGCATTAAACGTTTTGGAAAAATAATATAATTATTGGGGGCGTTCCCCCAAAGCGGTCGCTTCCGCTCCCGTTGGGGTCGCGTCTTCCGCTCTATCTTTTTCCTGGGTAAACCCAGAAAAAAGGATGCCGCTCCAACCGCTAACGCGGACAGCAGCAAAATAACTTACCAAAAGCCGGAGGTGATACATCACCCCCGGCTTTTTTATTTTTCAAACACACCTCCCCCAATCATTGCAAATCCCAAACCAAATCAATCAATTTTATTTCAATATTCTTCCAAATTTTAACACAATAAAACGAATTATAACTTACAACCATTGCCATTTTACTTACAAAACATACATAAGGG
>JAGHSS010000089.1 GCA_018065745.1 Candidatus Neoflavobacterium equi
GTATAAAATACATCAATTTGAAAAAATTACTTTTTTTATCAACCCTCTTTGCAACCTTTGCAGGCCAAGCACAAACGGTGCGCAAATATTCCAATGAATTCATGAGCATTGGAGTGGATGCCAGAGCACTAGGAATGTCCAACGCAGTAACCGCTCATACACAAGACGTTACCTCAGGATATTGGAATCCAGCAGGACTTTTGCATTTAGAAGATGCTCAAATGGCTTTGATGCACGCCAGTTATTTTGCGAATATAGCGCAATATGACTACGCTGCCTTTGCCATGCCCATTGATAAAGAAAGTGCCATTGGATTTTCGTTGATTCGCTTTGGGGTAGATGACATCATGAACACCACCCAATTGATAGACGCCCAAGGGAATATTGACTACAACAAAATCAAACTGTTTTCTGCAGCAGATTACGCCTTTACCATTTCTTATGCCAGAGCATTGCCAGTACAGGGATTTTCTTATGGAGTAAATGCCAAGGTGATTCGCAGGATTATTGGAGATTTTGCAACCTCATGGGGTTTTGGTTTGGATGCAGGTGTGCAGTTTGAATCAGAAAGCAATTGGAAGTTTGGAGTGATGTTGAGAGACATCACAACCACATACAACGTTTGGGCAATCAATGATGAAGCTTATCAATCCATCAAAGATGCCATTCCAGGAGAAAATCAAGAAGTTCCTGAAACATCAGAAATCACCTTGCCTAAAGCCCAATTGGGAATTTCCAAAAAATTTGAATTCCACTATGATTACACCTTGTTGGCTTCAGCAAATTTAAACATGCAGTTTACCCAAACCAACGACATCATATCCACAGAATTGGTCAGTATTGATCCTGCGGTAGGTTTTGAATTTGGATATTTGGATCTGGCATTTATCAGAGCTGGAGTTGGAAACTTCCAAAACATTCTAACCATTGACAATACCAAA
This sequence comes from Candidatus Neoflavobacterium equi, assembly GCA_018065745.1. Lineage (GTDB taxonomy): Bacteria > Bacteroidota > Bacteroidia > Flavobacteriales > Flavobacteriaceae > Flavobacterium > Flavobacterium equi. The sequence continues at coordinate 942 of JAGHSS010000089.1, forward strand.
CAACTGAGCTTCCAACCCAACTTTGGGGTAGGTTTCAAATACAAAGGAATTGAAATTGATTATGCATTGACAGATATCGGAAACCAAAGTGCTGCTTTGTATTCCAATATATTTTCTGTCAAAGTTGACCTAGGAATTTTTAGATAACACTATGAAAAAGATCTATTTATACTGGATGTTGCTCTTGACCTTCAGTATTCAATCACAAACCTTAACCCTTTCAGAACAAGCCAAAGTCAGCGTGTTGACCTGTGGTACCACTTCAGAACTGTATGCCCTTTTTGGTCATACGGGCATTCGCATTGCAGATCCAAAATACGGCATTGACATGGTGTACAACTATGGTGCTTTTGATTTCAATACCCCAGATTTTTACACCAAATTCATCAAAGGTGATTTGCTGTATTTTATTGGGGTGGATGACTATGAAGATTTTGTTGGGAACTATGTTTACGACAAGAGAAGTGTTTCAGAACAATTCTTGAACATCACCCCGCTTCAAAAACAGAAAATTTATGAGGAGTTAAAGAATTCATTTGGGACTGAAGCAGCCTTTTATCAATATAAATTTA
>JAGHSS010000010.1 GCA_018065745.1 Candidatus Neoflavobacterium equi
AATTATTAGTATCCTTTATTCTGTGTAATACCTGAAGCATTTACTTCTGCTAAAGGGATTGGGAACGCTAGTCTAACATCTCCATAAGCTGGTGTGTTACTTGCGTTACGTGCTGATACAGCAGGTATGTCTTTTTGATTGCGCATTAAATCATCAAAACGGAAACCTTCAAAGATAAACTCTTTTCTTCTTTCTGTTAAAATGTCTTCTAATGTAACACTACTCAAAGCAGCAACTCCTCTATTAGTAGCAACTGAATTAACTAATGTAAGAGCCGTATTAGAATCTCCTGTTCTGAAAGCCGCTTCTGCAGCAGTCAATACAATTTCTTCATAACGAATAATGTCAACCGGTGCATATCTAGTTGTGTATTTACCAACGTTTCTCAAAGTTGAACCAACTTTTTTCAACATCGCTACACCACCACGAACGTCAGAAGCATCTGCAAATAATACTGTTTTAACTTCTTCTGCTGGTTGAATATCACCATATGGTGTATCATTATACAATTGGTATAAAGAGTTCACCCCATTATTGTCAGTTGGCAAGAAAGCCAATGTAAATACAGAGTTTGAACCGCTAATTCCATTGTTGAAATTTGCTACAAAATCAGTAGCATTTGCAACAGTTCCACCCAATGCAATAGCTTCATTAGCTGCATTCAATGCAACAGTGTATTCTGAATCCCCAAAGAATGGAGCCATATACATTGCCATTCTAGCTTTTAAAGCCAAGATAGACTGTTTGTTCAATACATTATAATCACTAGTATCGTCATTAGCTAAAGATAAAGCTAAATCCATATCAGCATAAATCAACTCTTTTACTTCAGCTACAGTTTTTCTAGTGTAGTTTTCAGCAGTTGGAGCACCATATTTTGTAATGTAAGGCACACCTAAAGCAGTTGTGCTTTTATCAACATTTTGTTGTCCATACAATTTCAACAAATCAAAATGTCCCAAAGCTCTTAAAGCATAAGCTTGTGCTTGGTAATTTTGGATTGCATCTTCTGCACCAGCTTCTGTAATATTAGCATTAATAGCAATATTAGCATAACCAATCATTTTGTAAATAGACAACCAAGTATCACTTGGGTATGACGATGAAATTTGAACGTTAAAATCAGATTCATAAACAAAACGACCTGAATTACCGTTTGAAATTGCATTGTCTGAACGCACTTCATTATAGATGATGTAATCTCTTCCATAATAGTATTCGCTCATCATGGCTTTGTAACCACCATTAACCACCATTTTCAAATCATTTAAACTTGAAAGTGGAGATGTTGTAATATCTTTTTCTAATTTAACTTCTGGATCTAATGAATCATTTGTACATGATGTCAATGAAGCAGTAGCTAAAGACAAAGACAATATAGAATAAAATATCTTATTCATAATTAATTAGAATTTAAGATTAGCAGTTAAAGTAACTGATTTGATTGGAGGGTTAGCAAGGTTAGTGTATCCGTCAGCACGAGTCTCAGGATCATATTCTAAACTGCTATCTTTTTTCCAAGTCCATAAATTTGTACCTCTTACAGATAATGAAATTCCATCAAATCCAGTGTTTTTCAACATTTCTTTTTTGAAATTATATCCAAAAGCTACATCTCTTAATCTGATGAAATCACCGTCATGTAAGAAACGTGTTGATGCCAATTCATTATTTGTTGAATTAGTTGTCAAACGTGGAACATCAGTAACATCACCTGGCTGTTGCCATCTGTCTAATGCTGCTTCACCATAGTTATATGTCAAAGCTCTTACACCAGTTGCATTTGTATAAGTTGCCCAATCTTGGTAAACTTTATTTCCTCCAGAGTAGTAGAAAGTACCGTCAACAAAGAAATTGTAGAAATCAACGTGAGTTGATAAACCACCTGTATATTTAGGTAAAGCTGAATCACCTTGATAAGCAACTTCTGCATCACCATATTGGTTTGTTGTAGCTCCATCTTTACCGTTGATGTACCAAAGTGCATCTCCAGTTTGAGTATCAACACCTGCATATTTTCTCATATACCAACTGTTTAAAGCATGTCCTGCTTCAACACGTTGTGTACTTGTTGTAGAAATTAATGGATCCCCATTAAAATCATTAGCAACAGAGATCATTTTGTTGTTTACTGTAGCAAAGTTTCCAGAAACTGACCAATTTACATTTTCTCCACGAATAATGTCAACGCTCAATTCATACTCCATACCACGGTTTCTCATAGAACCACTGTTGATGATCATTTGAGATTCTGATGAACTCATAGGAATGTTTAAGCTGAACAATAAATCACTTGAAAGTGAATTGTAGAACGCTACAGACCCATTAACTCTATTGTCAAAAATTCCAAAGTCTACACCTGCATCAAATTTCTTTTGAGTCTCCCATCCAATGTTTGTTGGCAATTGACTTAAAGCATAAACTGAACTTCCATTATAGTTTCCAGTTCCTAATAACGCTTGGTATTTATTCAAACTAATGTTTGAGTTACCTGTTGTACCATAAGATGCTCTTGCACGTAATAAATTGATCCACTCAACATTTTGCATGAAAGATTCTCCTGTAATATTCCAAGCTCCACCAACAGACCAGAAAGTTCCCCATCTGTTTTCTGCAGAGAATTTTGAACTTGACTCACGACGAATAGACGCATCAAGTAAATATTTACCGTCAAAATTGTAGTTAACAATTCCTAAGTAAGACAAGTTAGCCCAGTCATTGTAATCAGAAGATGCATCCCAGTTTGCTGCAGCATTTCCTAACATATCAAATCCTTGAGGAACTGACTCACCAAAACCATATAAACTACTGTATTTATTTTTTTGGTATTCCATCAATACTTTTGTATTGAATTTGTGTTTACCAAAACCAAATGCATAGTCAAATCCATTTTGCCAAACATAGTTGAAGTTTTTAGCAACTTGGTTTTCTGCATAACCATTATAAGCTACACCATCACCATGTACTGGATTTTTATAAGCACTGTAATCAGAGAAATTAAAATCTAAACCAATACTAGTTGTAAAACTTAATCCTTTGATGATTTGGTAGTTAACACCAAAATTACCTAACATACGTGTTAAGTCATTGATTTCTTTATTGTTAGAAATCGTGTACAATGTATTGTGTAAACCTCCCAAGTTTGTATTGTAAGATCCGTCAGTGTTGTATGGAGACAACCATGGGTTCATGAAATACTTCGTTAACATTGGGTTAGAGAAATAAGAACCATTTTCCATAATTGCATTTTGTTTTGTATTTGCAACTTTGAAAGAGGTAGTTAATTTCAATTTATCACTTAAATTTCTGTCGTAATTAAATGTTCCAGTTACACGTCTAAAATCTCCACCAAAAGCAATAGATTCCGTTTTGTTGTAACCCAATGAAGCATAAAAATTAGATTTGTCATCTCCACCGTTTGCAGAGAAATCTAAGTTATACATCAAAGCATTTTTATTTTCAACTTTGTCTTGCCAATTGTATTCTTGAGATCCAGCGTTTTTCCATTCCTGTAATCTGTCAAATGAATTCGCAATGTTTCCTGTTGGTAACGCAGCAGTATTGTTAGAGAAATAATCATAAGTTTGATCTTTAGAGAATCCTAAAGATGAACCAAAATCATTGTATAAAGACTCTAAGTACAATTCTTCTTTTTGAGCTCCACCAGCCATTTTTAACCCGCTAACTGCTTTGTTTTGAATACCTGCAGTAGTTGTTAAAGAGTACTTAGTTAAACCAGCCTTACCTTTTTTAGTTGTAATCAAAATTACACCAGCAGCTCCACGAGCACCGTATACAGAAGTTGCAGTTGCATCTTTTAATACAGTCATAGATTCAATATCTGATGAATTGATTGATGATAATGCAGATAAAGAAGAACTTCCTGAACTACCTCCCATATCTTGGTTGATAATTGGCACTCCATCAATAACGATTAATGGATCAGAAGATGTTCCATATCCAGATATACCACGAATACGAATATCTTGTGTAGCTCCTGGAGAACCAGATGTCGTTGACATTTGTAAACCTGCTACACGACCTTGCAATGCTTGGTCTGCAGAAACTAATGGAGTGTTTGCGATAGTCTCACCACTTACTTTCACAACATTTCCAGTAACTTCACTTTTCTTTTTTACTTGACCATATGCCAATACAACTACTTCTTCTAATTCATTGTCTGAACTAGCCATAGTAACGTTGATTACATTTGATGCTCCAACTACTTTTGACTGTGCATCCATTCCAATGAATGAATAAACTAAAGTCTCTCCAGTTTTTGCATTGATGGTATAATTACCATCAAAATCAGTTTGTGTCCCACGTGTAGTACCTTTAACTACTACACTAACACCAGGCAACGGTAGTCCATCTTCTACCACCGTTCCTGATACAGCTTTCTCTTGAGCAAAAGATAGCTGAACCAAAAACGCCATCATTAGCGTAAAAATCCATTTTAACTTTAATCTCATGTTGATTTTATTTGAGTTAGTCATTTCGACAAATTTGACGAATTAATATTTCCCTAACAAACTTTTACCAAGAAAAATGTATATTCAAAGTGTTAAAAAACCCTGCTAGAATCAGGCTTTACGAGATTTTACAAGGTTTAACTAATTATATTATTTAATGC
>JAGHSS010000077.1 GCA_018065745.1 Candidatus Neoflavobacterium equi
GTATTATTAATTGATTTACTTTAGTGGAAATAAATAAAACTTAATGAAATTTTTAATTTTAATTGCATTTGTACTCCTGATAGAATGGTATACCTATCAATCTATTCGTGTTTTGACTCAAAATAACATTATAAGAATTCTTTATATAGTTCTGACCCTTATCGTTTTGGCCTATTTTTATTACAGCTATTTACATTTTGATAGAAAAACGGGGCAGAATACCTATTCGCTTTATGCCATTGGGGTATTCTTACTGCTTTATATACCCAAATTGTTATTGTCCACGGTCTTGCTTTTGGAAGATGTGGTGCGTGTCATTGAGTTTGGTGGGCGCTTTGTATTTAAATCCACTACAGAAGGGCATTTCCCAGAACGCAGAAAAGTGGTGACGCTTTTTGGGTTGGGTATTGCTGCCATTCCGTTTACTAATATATTGTATGGGATGTGGCAGGGGCGTTACAACTTCAGGGTGTTGAAAGAGCTGATTGTATACAAAGATTTACCCGCTGCATTTAACGGTTTTAGAATTTTGCAGTTGTCAGACATCCACGTGGGGAGTTTTGAAAATAGGGAGGAAGTTATTGCGGCTGTTGACCTGATTAATCAACAAGAATTTGATGTCTTGTTTTTTACCGGAGATATTGTCAATTCCTTGGCGAATGAGATGGATCCTTGGTATGATGTTTTTGATAAAATTAAAACCCCAGCCTTTGGAAAATACTCCATTCTTGGAAACCACGATTATGGAGAATATGTCAAATTTGATTCTGATGCAGAGAAGCAAGCCAATTTCATTGCCATTCAAGAGATTCACAAAAAGATTGGTTTTACATTGTTGAAAAATGAATCTGTAGTGTTGAAAAAAAATGGGGAGGAGATTCGCGTTATTGGTGTTGAGAATTGGGGTGCTAATTTCAAGCAAGCCGGAGATTTGTCCAAGGCCAGTGCGGGAGTCCAAAAAGAAGAGTTTAAGATTTTGTTGTCTCATGATCCTTCACATTGGGATTTGCAAGTAAAAACACATCCCTTAAATTATCATTTGACCCTGTCTGGACATACCCATGGGATGCAGTTTGGGATTGAAGTTCCCAAATTATTTCAGTGGAGTCCTGTGCAATATGTCTATAAATATTGGGCGGGATTGTACACAGAAAATGAGCGTAAGCTCTATGTGAATAGAGGTTTTGGTTACCACGGTTATCCTGGTAGAACAGGGATCTGGCCAGAGATCACTTTAATAACACTAAACAATAAATAAATTGCGTTATCTGTACTAGAGTTTAAAAATATAAAATAGAAGTCCATGTCAAAATTCGGAGATATCATCAATGTTAATGTTCCCGTTTTAATTTCTTTTTACACAGAGTGGAGTGACCAATCGCAAGTCATGAAATCTGTATTGCAAAGTATTGCCAATGCGCTGGAGGAAAAAGTTATGGTGGTGCGCATTGATGTAGATAAGAACAAAGACTTGGCAGAGGCTCTAAAAATCTTGGGCTTGCCCACACACATGATTTACAAACGTGGACAGATGATCTGGCGGCAGTCGGGGATTGTGTCTTATGAAGATTTGGTGTATATGATGACTTCAGAATTTAGCGAATAATATCAAATTTAAAACCTTGCTCTTGCAGGGTTTTTATTGTTTTTGGCAGGGCGTACAACATATTTTTGGACGCTTTCAAGCTGTCGTGAAACACAATAATACTTCCGTCTTCCACCTTGTTAATGCTGTTTTGATAGCATTTTTCTGGCGTGATTTCACGGTCGTAATCTGCAGATAAAATATCCCACATAACAATTTTGTATCCCTTACTTCTCAACGCTTTACTTTGAGCTCTTTTAATCTTTCCATAGGGAGGTCTGAACAACCAAGAGCAGATTGGTTTGTGTTCTTCCAAAGCAGCTTCACATAAGGCCGCATTCTCCATATAGGTTGCGGTTTCAGCTTGCCATCCTTTCAGGTGGTTAAACGTGTGGTTGCCTGTTTGATGTCCATCATCTACAATCATTTGAAAAACTTCCGGATGTTTTTTGACATTGTCACCAATGCAAAAAAATGTTGCCTTGACGTCAAAGGATTTCAAAACCTCCAAAACCTGAGGGGTTACTTCAGGAATGGGACCATCATCAAAGGTAAGGTACACGGTTTTTGGGCTGTTTTTAACCTTCCATATTTCAAATGGATAAAGGGCTTTGAGCCAAAAGGGTGTTTTTGTCAAGTATGTTTTCAAAGGATTTTTGAATAGGATTATGCATCAAAGTTACAAAATTGTAAAATACCCCATGCTCCATACTATAGATATAAAAAAAGCCCCAACTGATGTTGGGGCTTTTTGATTTATTCCATTTCTCTTCCAAAGCGTTCAAACTTCTTGTTGAGATTGTTGAATTTAGTTTTGTATTCGTTGTAGAATTCCAAATCATTAGCATCTTTAGAAATCAGAATTACAGCTCTGTAAGATTCCAATTCTGAAGCGATGTCATAAACATTTTCGTTTTGTTGAGTCGCTTTTGTCTGTGCGTGGTACTCCAGTGTTTGGGTGTATTTGTTTAGCAATTCAGCAGCAACTTTTCTCGCTTTCTCTTTTTTGCCAATCTCATAATAGCCCATTACATAAGGGTCCACAAATCTGTAATATCCAAACAAGTTAACCGGCATTTTTTCCATGGCTAAATCCATGATTTTCTCTGCCTTATCCTTTTTACCTTCGTTGATCAACACTTCAACTAGACGTGCCATATTGGTTCTGTAGTTGATGCATTGTCTCTTGGTTTCAATGTCGTGTAAAACATTAGGATTTCCGTTACTTCCCCAATCCCATGACATAAAGGTTTTGTATAGTTTTTCACTGTCAATACCTCCCATATCCATCAAACTTCCGTTTTTAGGGATGGTTGTTTTTATAGGAACTAATTTATAGGTCATACCAGACAATTGTAAATAGTCTTTCAACCAGATGTAATCTTCGTCGTCAAACGCACCACCAGAGAAGTGGATTGGGCGTTTCCAGTTGTTGTTTGCTACAATTTCCAACATCATCAAACGGTTTTTAGTAATCACCTGAGATTTGAAATTGATATCCATTGCAGAAACAATGCTGTCTTGTAAATGAGCACTTACTACTTTGTTAGCTACTGCTGCTTGTTTGTCCACAGGGATAAAAATTTTATCAGCAGGAGCAATGTGTACCCATTGTCCGTTGTTCAATTCACGCATCGCTCGTTGGTCGTCAGTTTTAATGAATTTCATGAATTCACTAATTGGCAAACGCTCTTCAGTCAACGGTTGAATCAAGGTCATGTCTCTGTTGTTTCCAACGTAGTCACTGTGTTTGAATAAAATGGGCACCGGTTCTGAGTCATAAGCTTTCGCCTTCATTTGGTCAATATACCAGTCAGTATTCAACAGTTGGGTGTTGACAATGCGGACATCCGTTCTGTAATTTTCAATTTCTTGCATATACCACAATGGGAAAGTATCATTATCACCAATGGTAAACAAGATGGCATTAGGTTCACAAGAATCCAAATAAGCTTTGGCCATAGCAACGGCAGTTGTCTTACCAGATCTGTTGTGATCATCCCAGTTTTCTTTTGCCATTAAAACCGGAGCTGCAAGCATAGAAACGGCCAACACAACTGGAACGGCAATTTTAGGGCTGATGTATTTTTTAACTTCCTCATAGATTGCAAAAACACCAAAGCCCAACCAAATGGCAAATACATAAAAGGAAGGTACTACCGCATAATCGCGTTCTCTAGGTTCAAACGGACGTTCATTTAAGAATACTTTCAGCGCTAAGCTGGTAAATAAGAACAACACCAAAAGAACGTAGAAGCTTTTCCAATCTTTTTTAGCGTGCCATACCATTCCCAATACCGCCAAGATGAATGGCAAGAAATAGTAAGTATTTCTAGATTTGTCGTTTTTAACATCATCAGGTAAATTGGTTTGAGATCCCAATCTCACTTCATCCAAGAAGTTGATTCCGCTCAACCAGTTTCCATTTTTATTGTCATATTTCCCTTGAATGTCGTTTTGTTTACCAACAAAATTCCACAACAAGTATCTCATATACATATATCCAAACTGGAACTCAAACATAAAGCTAATGTTTTGAGCAAAAGTTGGTTTGTCTATAATAAGGTATTGACCATAGGTTTTGAAAAACTTATCTATCCCATCATTGTCAATTTTCCCACTTCTAAGACCTTCTCTAACCTCTGTTACAATTTGTACCAGTTCATCTTCATGAGCATATTCCGTTTGAATTCTAAAATTAGGAACTCCAGAAAAAGCCATATAGTTAACAGCAGAATCAGGCCACCACATTCTTGGTAAAAAACCAACGTGGGCAGGATTTGGATTTGAAGCCGCGTTTTCATAGTGATTTACAATCACGTATTTACCCGTTTTCTCATCGCGTTCATAGTTTGGTTTTTCATCTTTGTACGGATTGTTGCTGTCAGTTCCAGCGTACATATCTGTATAGAAAGGACCCCAAAAGGTGTTTTGTTCACCATATTGTTCCCTGTTGTAATAAGCCAATACTTCAGCTGCATCAGAAGGTTTATTTTCATTGATAACCACATTAGCATTAGATCTGATAGGCAACATCAACCAAGTACTGAATCCAATAAACATGAAAAGTACAGACAATAGTACCGTATGTGCTTTGGCTTTGTTTGTTTTTTTGGTGTATTTAAATCCAAAGTAGAATAGCGCGATAAATAACAGGGCACTAAATATGGTACCAGAGTTAAAAGGCAATCCCATGCTGTTGACCATAAAGATTTCTGTCTTACCAAAAACGGCTAAAACTATAGGCAACAAGAATTTAAATGTAAAGTATAGGATAATAAAGATAACCACATTGGCAACGATGAAGTTTTTCCAAGTGATTTCTTTGTAGCGTTTAAAGTAGTATATCAATCCAAGAGAAGGAATGGTAAGCAAGGCCATGATGTGCACACCAAAAGAAAGACCAAGCACGAGTGCAATGACCAACAACCATTTGTGTCCATCTGGCAAGTCCATGTTTTTCTCCCAGCGCAGTCCTAACCACATCAGTAGGGCTACCAATAGAGAAGCCATAGCATATACCTCTGCTTCTACAGCGTTAAACCAAAAACTGTCAGAGAAGGTGTAAGCTAAAGAACCAACAGCTGCACTTCCCAACATCATGATTTGGGTTGATTTTATCTTGTTTAAATCTTCAGGAAGAATTTTTTCTAGAATTAGTGTCATGGACCAAAACATAAATAGGATGGTAAATGCACTAGAAAAAACGGATAATAAATTGACCATTAAAGCAACATTTTCATTGGAAGTTGCAAACATGGCAAAGAAGGCGCCAAGCATTTGGAATAGGGGAGCACCTGGTGGGTGACCTACTTCTAGTTTAGCTGCAGTAGCTATATATTCACCACAGTCCCAAAAGCTTAAGGTTGGTTCAACCGTTAAACAGTAGGTTGCAAGGGCGATAACAAACACAATCCAACCCGTGATTGTGTTCCATTTTTTAAAGTTAAAATTCATGTTTGAACTGATTAATTTCGCTTTATATCTATTTACTTACAAAGAAACTCTTTTTTTTCAAACGAACATTCGATTTAAAAAAAAATGCATTTTTTTTCAGATTTAATTTGGAGGAAATAAAAATTGTGCTACATTTGCACTCGCAATAACAAAGCAATATAACGCTTGTCACTGCTAGTAAAATAAGGCGTTGCTTTATTTTTTTACTGTCCTATGGTGTAATGGTAACACAGCTGATTTTGGTTCAGTCGT
>JAGHSS010000285.1 GCA_018065745.1 Candidatus Neoflavobacterium equi
CATAAACACACATTAAGACAAAATATCAAGATGAAGAACCCGTAATTTTAAAAAATCTTATCTTATATTGCAACAAATACGTAATTAATGAAACTTTTAGTTGTAGAAGACCATAACGAATTAGCACAAAGTATCAAAACCTTTTTCACAAACGAGAATTGTGTGTGTGAATTGGCACCAACTTTTGATATGGCTCAAGAAAAAATAATGTTTTTCACATACGACTGTATCGTTTTAGATTTAATGTTGCCAGATGGCAACGGCATTGATTTTTTAAAGATGTTACGCAAGCAAAACAACGACACCAGTGTCATCATTGCATCGGCAAAAAACTCTTTAGACTTCAAACTTTTGGGATTGGATGAAGGCGCAGATGACTATATGACCAAACCGTTTGCACTCCCAGAATTGTATTCCAGAATCAAAGCCATATTGAGAAGAAAAAACAAAAATTTTGAAACTCTCACCAGCTTTCAAGAAATCGTCATTGACCACCAATCACTAGAGACCAGCATCCACAATATCCCCATCATTTTAACCAAAAAAGAGACCAACCTCTTGATTTTCTTCATTCAAAATACCAATAGAGTGTTGTCAAGGCAAGCCATTGCCAATCATTTATGGGGAGATTATACTGAAAATTTAGACAATTTTGATTTTGTTTACCAGCATGTAAAAAACCTAAGAAAGAAGATTACAGATGCCGGCGGTGAAGATTATATCAGTACTGTTTACGGTTTAGGTTACAAATTTTCAGAGAAATAATGCGTTTAAGTCAAAAATTCACCATTTCCTTCACTGCAATATCAGTTTTAGTATTGTTGTTGGCCATTACCATCAATTACTTAGCGATTGACCGTGCGTCCTTTCAGAACAACATATCCAAATTACTGCATATCAATCAGTTGGTAAAAAAAGACATTAAGCACAACCATTTTAAAAATCCAAAGTCAAAACTTTTACATACAAATATTTACAGATTAGAACAGCAATTATCCAAAGATTATCATGTAGTAAAATCACAAAATATTTGGAATAAAGACCTCCAGACAGAAGTCACACGCATTGAAGTAACCCATTTTTTCAGACATTCAAACCAGTCCTATAAGGTCAGCAGCAGCAGAGATCACCTGCTTTTAGAAGGCAATTATTTCACCGGCATCATCATGGTTTTCCTATGGACATTTGTCTTTTTGATTATGTTAGTTGTTGTTTTAACCACAGTAATCTCCGTTTATTTACTAGATCCATTTTACAAAGCCCTAATTAACATATCAAATTTCAGGGTTAATCAGCCATTTGATAAAGATTTTAAAGCAAACACCACGTTTGAATTCACACAGCTCAATACGTTTTTAGAACAAATGATGCGTCAAAGTCAGACAGATTACAACCTATTAAAAGAGTTTACTGAAAATGCATCACATGAATTACAGACCCCAATAGCCGTTATGCAAGCCAAAGTAGACCTGTTGATGCAGACCACTTTAGATGCAGATCAGGCACAATCGCTTGGTATTATATCCAAAGAATTAGACAAATTGTCCCGCACCAAAGCAGCCTTGACAACCCTTATGAAGTTAGAGCAGCTGACCTTAGACAAAACACCTGTAAATTTCACTACACAAGTGCGTCAAAAAGTCGCACATTTTGAAGATTTAACAGAAATTAAAAACATCGTTTGCACCACAGCCATTGCCCAAGACATTGTCCTTGACCTCAATCCACAGTTGATGGATATGGTATTAAACAACCTTTTTTCAAACGCGATCAACCACAACAACACTCAAAAGAAAATACACATCAAACTCACCACAACCCATTTGGAAATCAGCAATACAGGAGATGCTCCCCATGTGGATCCCACTCATTTTTTCAAGAGGTTCACCAAGAACGACACCAACACAGACTCCTCAGGAATTGGGCTATCAATCGTTCAAAAAATCATCCACCTCCACAATTTCGAAATTTATTACACCTACGATACCGGCATGCACCACATCAAAATTAAATTTTAATTTACACTTTTTCTACCTATACATTTATTGGGCGTTCCCCCTTCCCGGCTCCGCCAGGGAAGACGTCGCGTCTTCCGCTATATCTTTTTGATCGGCTTCGCCTCCAAAAAGGATGTCGCTTCAACCGCTAACGCAATTCCCAACAAATGTTAGATGCTTTTCAAAGTTTCCCGTAAAACAATATTTTACCAATTACCTTTCACAAACTACATCTACAAACTACATCCACAAACTACATCAGCAACTATCAAATAATAATTTATGCTTCGACAGGCTCAGCATGACACGATTCGTTCAGCATGACACGGTAACTTCCACAAACTACATCCACAAACCAATCATATAATAATTGATGCATCAACAGGCTCAGCATGACACGGTTGATCCACAAAACATCCACAAACGAATCAAATAATAATATAAATCAAAAATTAAAAAGAACAGAGCCAGGGCCGCCCGGAACAAAATGCGTGAAGTAAAAAGATAAAATCAAGGGCCCATTGGACCCTACAGG
>JAGHSS010000354.1 GCA_018065745.1 Candidatus Neoflavobacterium equi
ATTAAAATGGAAGATATAAATAAGGCAGTTTTTGAAGCCTATGAAGTAATAAAAAACGGAGGTATTATTTTATATCCAACAGATACTGTTTGGGGAATTGGCTGTGATGCGACCAATCCTGAAGCAGTTAAAAAAATATACGCTTTAAAACAACGCGAAGAGTCAAAGAGCGTAATTGTATTGCTTAATGGCGACAAAATGTTATATAATGTTTTTAAAGACATTCCTGAAACGGCATTCCAAATCATGGATCTTTCAGAAAAACCTACCACATTAATTTTAGATAAACCACGCAATGTGGCTCCAAATGTGATTGCTCCAGACAACACCTTGGGGGTGCGCTTGGTCAAAGAACCATTTTGTTTTAAATTGATGGAACGCATGAAAAAACCTTTGGTTTCTACATCAGCAAATATTTCTGGCATGCCAACTCCAAAGTGTTATAAAGAAATTGATCCTGCAATCATCAACGGCGTGGATTATGTTGTAAAATTAGATTTGGAAAAAATTCAAGGAAAGCCATCCACAATTATCAAATTGGCCTTGGATAACAAGGTTCAAATCATCCGTAAATAAGCACACAAAATCTTGTATTGAGATAAGTACATACCAATGAATTACAAAGAAGCCCTACATAATAAAATATTTGAAATCATCGCGCAAGCTGCTGCAGAATTAGGTGTTGACACCTATGTTATTGGCGGTTTTGTCAGAGATTTACTATTGCAAAGAGAGAATAAAAAAGACATTGACGTGGTTGCCGTTGGCAGTGGTATTGATTTGGCATTAAAAGTTTCTGAATTGATTCCACACCACCCAAAAGTTCAAGTTTTCAAAAATTACGGTACTGCCATGTTGCGTTATGAAGACATGGATATTGAATTTGTTGGTGCCAGAAAAGAGAGTTACCACTTTGACAGCAGAAATCCTGTGGTTGAAGATGGCACACTTCAAGACGATCAAAACCGTAGAGATTTGACCATTAACGCCTTGGCACTTTCATTGAATGCTTCCAACTTTGGAGATTTGATTGATCCTTTCAAAGGTTTGGATGACTTGAAAACCAAGACCATCAAAACACCTTTGGATCCAGACATCACATATTCTGACGACCCGTTGCGCATGTTGCGTGCCATCAGATTTGCGACCCAATTGGGCTTTGAGATTGAACAAGAATCTTTTGACTCGATATCAAAAAACAAAGACCGCATAAAAATTATTTCTGGTGAACGCATTGTGGATGAATTAAACAAAATTCTTTCTACACCGGTTCCATCCACTGGATTTATTTTGTTGTACAAAACCGGACTTTTGGACCTTATCCTACCTGAGCTTACCGCATTAAACCAGGTGGAAGAAATTGAAGGCCACACCCATAAAAACAATTTTTACCACACCTTGGAAGTGGTTGACAATATTTGCCCAAATACAGACGACGTTTGGTTGCGCTGGTCTGCATTACTTCATGACATTGGAAAAGCACCGACCAAAAGATTTTCTAAAAAACAAGGATGGACATTTCACGGACATGAGTTTTTGGGAGGTAAGATGGTTAAAAGAATTTTTGAACGTCTGCACATGCCATTGAATCAAAAGATGAAATTTGTTCAAAAAATGGTCATCATGAGCTCCAGACCGATTGTTCTTGCCCAAGATACCGTTACAGATTCTGCCGTGAGACGCTTGGTTTTTGACGCTGGTGAGGATGTTGAAAATTTGATGACACTTTGTGAAGCAGACATTACGACAAAGAACCCAGGTAAATTCAAAAAATACCACAACAACTTTAAAATTGTCAGACAAAAGATTGTTGAAGTTGAAGCACGTGACCACGTTAGGAATTTTCAACCTCCAATTACTGGAGAAGAAATTATGGCACTTTTCAACCTGAAACCATCCAAAGAAATTGGTATATTAAAAGAAGCTGTTAAAGAAGCCATTTTGGAAGGAGAAATTCAAAATGAATATGAAGCAGCAAAAGTATTTGTCATTGAAAAGGCAACAGCTTTGGGATTAGAAATCGTTAAATAAAACATTTATCATATACCGTCTGGAATTCATGGATTAAATTTGTAATTATTTAAATAACAATGGAAAAAACTTTCAGTAAAATAGCTAAGATCGCTTTGGTTTTAGTATATCTAGTCATCATCGCGGGAGCCTTGGTGCGTATGACAGGTTCAGGAATGGGATGTCCAGATTGGCCAAAATGTTTTGGTTATTACATACCTCCTACTGATGAAAAAGAACTTTTGTGGTCCACAAATCACGAATATAAAAAGGGACAAGTCATCATCATGGACAAAAAACTTTTGGTTGCCAAGCAAGATTTTAAAACTGATGTAAATTTTGAACCATCAAATTGGGAAGCGTACACAAAACACGACTATGCCATTTTTAATGTTTACCACACCTGGACAGAATACTTGAACAGACTTTGTGGTGCATTGGCTGGATTAGGGTGTTTGGCCATGGCTATCTTTTCCCTGTATATGAGTAAAAAATCCAAAAAAATCCCCGTGCTTTCCTGGCTGGTCGTTTTTGGAATGGGATTTCAAGCCTGGTTGGGAGCTACCGTAGTGTACTCTGTTTTAAACCCGTTAAAAATTACAGTTCACATGTTAGTTGCGCTATTAATAGTTGCGTTAATATTGTACATTATACACCTTGCATCACCAAAAAATAACAATAGAAGTTACTTTAAAAGCATACATTACGCCTTATATATTTCTTTGTTTTTTACCCTGATTCAAGTTGTTTTAGGAACACAGGTAAGAGAATTTGTTGACCATCAAGTAAAAGACGGCATCACAAACAGTATGGAATGGCTTAAAAATCCAACCTTGGATTTTTACATACACCGCTCCTTCTCCATCCTAGTTATGGCATTAAACATTTGGATTTTTGTCAAAATTAAAAGATTAAATCTGGGGTTAAACAAAATAAAATGGGTCTTAGGACTGCTTCTAATGGAAGTTTTCTCCGGGATGTTGATGTTTTACAACCACTTCCCATTTGGATCCCAAACCGTGCATTTATTGATAGCTTCCATCCTTTTTGGATTACAATATTATTTGATATTAGAGACAAAGAAGCAGTAAAATAATTGGGCGTTACCCTAAAGGGTCGGCGTGTGCGCTGTATCTTTTGCGGGGCAAAGCCCCACAAAAGGATGCCGCTTCCACACCTAACGCAGGCGTTAAACCACGGCAAAGTGTGTTCAATACACCACTAAAGATTCTATGATTTACCACATAAAAAAAGGGAGAACGCTTGATCGTTCTCCCTTTTTTGTTGTAATCTAGTTTGTTTTGATAATCAATTTAACACAATGAAAGCTTTACAGCCATTGCTTAAAATCTGTAACTTTTTCTCTGCTCACAATCAGATCGTCAGGAGTGAACTGATGTAAAACAACTTTTAATCGAGAGTTTGAATACAGATTAATCTCTTTAATGGCACTTCGTTGTATTATGTATTTTCTGTTAATTCTGTAAAATTCACTAGGATCTAGTTCTTGTTCCAGCTGTTCCAAGCTTTGATCCATCACATAAGCACGTTGTTCATTTGTTTGAACATAAGACGCTTTGTTTTCTGAAAACACAAACTCAAAATCTTGTACTTTGATAATTTTCAGGGTGTTTCCCACCTTTATTGTAAAACGTTCTTTATACGTTTTTACGGTTTGCCTACGCATCAATTCAGAAATGATATCCAAAGGTACTGCTTGTGGCACATTGCGCTCTTTAAACTTCGCAATGGCATGTTCCAAATCATCGCCATCAATCGGTTTCAACAAATAATCAACACTGTTGAGTTTAAATGCTTTTAGAGCATATTCATCATAGGCTGTTGTAAATATGACGGCACTTTTAATGACCACTTGATCAAAAATTTCAAAAGACAATCCATCAGCCAATTGTATGTCCAAAAAGATAAGATCTGGATGAGGATTGGATTCAAACCACGTTACAGATTCTGCAACAGAAGCCAAAGTCTCTTGAACGGTATATCCCATCTTTTCCAATTTTCTTGACAGCATGCGGGCCGCAGCCTTTTCATCCTCTACAATAACTATATTCATATCACATTATGGCTATGCCCTAATTATTTCCACTTTTGATGTTGTTTATTCCCTTCTTTTTCCATAAAATATTTAAGTTTTCGCTCTTCCCAAGAAGCGCTAAAAACAAATATTTTCATTCCTTTTATAATCAAACTTATTCCCCAAAAAATCAAACCAAAAATGGCGAAACGGGTTGGGAAATGCGCCATGAAAACATTCAGGATAATACAGATAATAAGGAATAGACTAAAAATAAAAATTTTCCAATAGAAATCTTTAATTTCCTTCACACGCACCCAAGCGCGTTCATATTCCTGTTGTTTGATTTCAAATTGAGCTACATAACTTGCCGTCAACTGTTGGGTCAACAAAGGCAATGCCACTTTGAATTCCAACTGATCATTAATAACTTCAATTGGCTTATCAGTCAAAAGCTCATATTGATTTCTTATATTTTGTAGACCAACCCCTGCACTATCTTTTATTGAATTCTTAGTTTGAATGTTGTTTGTGATAATCAGTTTGTTCTCTAACTCATATATTTTAATATGCAGAGGGTTGTTCTTACTTACTTCATTGTGTTTGACCGCATTTTCCAACAAGATTTGTAGTGATAACGGTACTATTTTAAAGTTGCTCGTTGAGAGTGTGTCCGGAATATCATAGAACAGCCCATCTTCAAAACGCATTTCCATTAATTTTAAAAATGTTTTTGCGAATTTTAATTCATCAGCTACATCAACCAATTCTTTATCGCGTTGTTCCAAAACATAGCGGTATACTTTTGAAAGGGCAACGGTGAAATCCTGTGCTTTGTCTGGATTTTCTTCAATCAAGGCGCTCAACACATTCAAGCTGTTAAACAAGAAATGAGGATCAATTTGATTTTTCAAAGATTCAAATTGTGACTTTGCTTGTATGGCCACAACTTCCTGATGATTCAGACGCTGATCTTGAGTCGCTTTTAAAAGCAAAACCACAAAAACCAAAGCACTGACCAAACAACAAAACAACAAGTTGATTACATTGTTTCTTTGGTACATATCATCCATTGCTTGAGACAAATTACCTTCAGAAATAATCATTGCGATAGAAAATCTAATAAACAAAAAACTAAAGGTTGTCACTACAAAACTGGCCAAAAGACCATACATAAAATAGGTTGATTTTGTTACATCTTTTAAAAACTTCGTCAACTTCAAAAACACCAATAAATGCATGATGTATATAAAAGAAGTATAAAGAAATGTAGTCAATCCTTGCTTTAACAAAGAATCAAGGGTATAATTAAAACCAAAGTTTATGTTTACAGCGATTCCCACCCCCATACACAATAGGTAAATTACAATAAATTGATTTACATATTTGTATAGATCTCTCATAGGGTGTCTTTTAGTATTTAACTTCCATTCAAAAGTATACCTTATTATAGAGAATAAAAAAAAAGAAATACCCAACTGT
Organism: Candidatus Neoflavobacterium equi; assembly: GCA_018065745.1. Lineage (GTDB taxonomy): Bacteria > Bacteroidota > Bacteroidia > Flavobacteriales > Flavobacteriaceae > Flavobacterium > Flavobacterium equi. The sequence continues at coordinate 5,528 of JAGHSS010000354.1, forward strand.
TGAATTTTCAGGATGAATTGTAATTTTAAAAAAACGACTCATATTAATTTTTGAACTTTAAAAATATCGTTAACTTTGTAGTCTTAAATAGGAGGTTATTATGATTTACAAGTTCAGAGTTATATTAGACAACGAAGAAGATATTCTTAGAGATATTGCTATTAGTTCCCAAGACTCTTTAGAAGATTTACACAATACAATCGTTAATGCATTTGGTTTTGACGGTTTGGAAGCTGCTTCCTTTTACAAATGTGACGATGAATGGAATCAAGACGAAGAAGAAATTCCATTGTTTGATACTGGAGATATTCCAGGACAAATGAAAGTCATGGCAGATTACACTTTGGAAGACATTCTTGACAAAGAGAATAGAAAAATCATCTATGTATATGATTTCATGAACATGTGGAGTTTCCTTGTGGAACTTGCAGCTGTTGAAGAAGCAGAAATTGGAGCGACATACCCAGACGTTTTATTCTCTCACGGAATTGTTCCAGAAGTTGCAGGAGCTTTAGACTTCAGCGCTGATGAGGACGATATTTTTGGTGATTATGAAGATGATTATGATGAAGAAGACATGGACCTTTTTGATGGTGATGATTCTTTTGAAGACATGAGTTACGATTTTTAATACCATTCCAACACCTAAGAATACACCCCATATATGATCAATTTATTTAGTACGCATATTGATTCCTTATCTATTCACAGAGTAGGAAACAAAAGCAGACAAGAGCCTATTTTTCTTTCCAATAATGCATATCCAATTGGAGATGAAATGATGCCGCTTTTAAAAGAATTTTTCTTTAAGCCATTTCGTGAAAAAGAAGAAAATTATTATCAATTTGCCCATGACGTTGATTTGGAACACAATGATATGTACACCTTTGCAAATGAAATATTTTCAAACCCAACAAGAATACATGAGGTTAGTCAAAAAATCACCAAACATTTATATGAGCAGTCCAATCACCCTCATATAAAAAATGGAGAGGTATATGTTACTTACCTTACTAATGTTTCTATTGACAACACACCTGTTGATGCCATTGGAGTTTTTAAAAGTGAGTTGAAATCTGACTTCTTACAGTTTGAGGAAAAAGATCAAAACTTAGATATGATTCTGCAACAAGGGATTAGTTTAAATAAATTAGACAAAGGTTGTATCATTTTCAACTACAAAAAAGAAGAAGGTTATAAAATCTTAACTGTTGATTCCAATAGATATGATGCAAGATACTGGACAGAACACTTTTTGGCAGTTGACGTTTTTGAAGATGAAAACTTTGTAACTAAGAAATATTTGAAATTCTGTGAGGACTTTGCTAAAGAAGTAGTATTGCCAGCAGAAGACAAAAAAGAAGAAGTTATGTTCATGAACAGATCCATGAACTACTTTGCTAAAAACGACGAATTCCAGGAACAAAACTTCTTAAATGAAGTATTGGACAATCCTGATTTGATTTCTGAGTTTAAAAACTACAAAGAAGATCGCGGTGAAAAATACAGCATTGAGGATTTGACTAATTTCCCTATTGCCAATGCAGCCGTAAGTGATGCGAGAAAAAAATTAAAGAACACCATTCAATTGGATACCAATATTCAAATTAAATTGGATTTTGTCAATTCAGAATCAGCAGAAAAATTTGTTGAAAAAGGATGGGATGAAGAAAAACAAATGTACTATTACCTGGTATATTTCAATAAAGAGCAAAAAAGCTAAAAGTAAATTAAAGCGGAAACGAACAGTTCTGCTTTTTTTTTTGCCGTTCATAGAAAAACCGCATCATAATTTAACATTTATAAAACAACACCTCTGGTTTATCGTTTCTTATTTATAATTATATTTAAGAAATGTTTAGAATACTTTTAATCATATTATTCATACAATTTCCAATCTCTTTGATCCAGGCACAGACCCCTGTTCAAAGAGACACTACCTCAGTATACAAAAACATTGAAAAATTCAGCAGAAAGAAAAAAGTCACCAAGCTGTTTCACAAAATCATCTTTAGATCCACAGACCGTGTGGAACGCAAATCATCAGGAAACAAAAAGCCAACAACTGATTTGAAACCTTACCACAACAAAAAAATCAGAAACATATATTACAATTCTTTTGACCCCTTTGGACAAAAGCTTACAGATTCAACTTCAAACGTCAGAAATTGGTTTGAAAAAACTGGAAATCACATCCATGTAAGAACTAAAAGATGGACCATAAACGACTATTTGTTAGTTGAAAAAAATACCCCATTGGACAGTTCAAAAGTCAGGGAATCAGAACGTCTCATCCAATCACAACGGTTTATCAGAGACGTGTCCATCGTTCCTGTTTTTGTAGCAGATTCTTTAAACAATGAATACATTGATCTTTATGTAAACACTTTAGATTCCTGGAGTTTGATCCCTACCGGTTCCATCTCCACTTCCAAACTCAAATTGCGAATAACGGAACGAAATTTTGCTGGTTTGGGACATGAATTCATCAATCAATACAGAAGAGAGTTCAACAGAAAACAAGATGCTTACATCTTTCAATACCGCATACCCAATTTTAAAAAGACCTTTATTGAAACAAAGATTCGTTATGATATTGACTTTGATAAGAACTACCAAAAGGAATTTAGTTTAAACAGAAATTTTTATTCCAATTATGCTAAGTGGGCTGGAGGAGTTCAATTCTTGCAAACCTATAGAAATGATACCATTTACAACGTTCAAAGAGAGAAAACCTTTTTGAAATACAAAAATTGGTCTTATGATTTGTGGGGAGGATTTGCATTCACTATTTTCAAGAACAAACCAGAATTAAACAAGACAACAAATTTTGTCATCACTGGGAGGTTTCAGAACACCAGTTATAGTGACGTTCCAGATTTCACTTATGATCAATTTAAGTTTTATAGAGATACCAAACTTTACCTCACCTCTTTTGGGATTACCAGCAGAGAGTTTACCAAATCCAGCTATATATTTTATCACGGCATCAATGAGTATATTGAATCGGGGAGAAATATTTTTGTCACCACTGGATTGGAAAACAGAAACAATACCAACAGGTATTATTTGGGTGGTAAATTATCAAAAGGAGAATTTTACAAATACGGTTATTTAAATACCACTTTTGAGATTGGCACCTTTTTTAATCACGGAGCTACAGAACAAAATCTGATCCGGTTAAATGCCTTTTTCATGAGTAATATTTTCAATGTTAAATCCTGGCGCTTCAGACAATTTGTAGTGCCCAGCTTCACCATTGGAGGAAACAGATATCCCGTTTGGCATGACTTGACGTCATTGGCAGACAAAGACAATGGGATTGTTGGATTCACGGATGAACTTAGGGGATCCAAAAGATTCTTGCTTACCTTGCAAACCCAATCTTACATGCCAAAATCTTATGCCGGTTTCAGGCTCAGCCCTTTTTTAAACGCCAACATAGGATCATTGGGTAACACGACAAAGGAACTTTTCAACAGTTCCTACTACGGAAGTATTGGTATTGGAGTACAAATTTCAAACGACTATTTGATATTTGACAACTTTCAAATTTCATTTACATTTTTTCCAAAAATACCTTTTGACGGTTCTAATATTCTTAAGACAAACTCTTTGAATAATGACGACATTAACTTGCCAACCTATCAAATTGGCAAGCCTACAATTGC
>JAGHSS010000317.1 GCA_018065745.1 Candidatus Neoflavobacterium equi
ATGATAATATTATGACAAAGTGTATTTTGCAAATACGTGTTTTATTGGGATTGAGCACTGCTGCTAACGCTCAAAATTTTCAAGGTCAGGCTACTTATGAAAGTAAGACAAGCGTTGATCAAGTGATGTCTAACTTTAGAGGAGATCCCAACAGGAATACAGATCCTGAAATGGAAGCACGTATGAAGGAGCGCATGACGAAGGCGCTTGAAAAAACGTATGTCTTGACTTTTGACAAAACGACTTCTAATTATAATGAAGAAGAAAAACTTGAAGCAGAAACTGCCGGTGGCAGAGGAATGCGCATGGGTGGTTTTAATTCTTCAGAGAAACTCTTCAAAGATGTAAAGAATAAAATATACCTTTCTGAGAAAGACTTGATGGGCAAAGAATTTATAGTTCAAGACAGTCTTACAAATTTTGCTTGGCAATTGGGATCAGAAACCAGAAAAATTGGTGAATATACCGCATATAAAGCTACCGTAACCTTACCTGCAGCATCACTGTTTGGAGGGGGCATGTTAAGACTTGGAGGGCCAAGACCTGGTGAAGGGTCAAAAGCTGATGCAACAACCAAATCAGGAACAGCTTCAAAAACAGAATCAGGCGCTAAAAATAAAGAAGTTGCTAAAGACGCTAAAGAAGAACAAACATCAAAAACTTCCTTTTTAAAAGATACTGAAAAACCAAAAGACATCACCGTTACCGCTTGGTATACTCCTGAAATTCCCGTGAACCAAGGACCGGGGAAATATTGGGGACTTCCAGGCTTAATTCTTGAAATAAACGACGGAATGACTACTGTTGTGTGTTCTAAAATTATCCTGAATCCTACAAATAAATTGAGCATTAAAATGCCTAAAGGCAAAACGATATCTCAGAGTGAATTTGAGAAAATCGCCATGCAAAAGATGGAAGAAATGCGTGAACAATTTTCTGGAAGAGGTGGTAATGTGCGCTTCCCTGGTGGTGGTAGATAAGTATATTGACATTTTTAAAATGTAGTAAATGGCTTCATTTTGTAACCTAATGATTTAGATACTAACCTATGAAAAAAATTATCTATTTGACTTTTGCCCTGCAGATGTACTTTATAAGCAATGCACAAAACATACAAGGTGTTGCGACTTATGAAAGTAAAGAAGTTCGAAATTTTTCCAATTTAAAAGTCACTTCAAGTGGAACAAGTGATCCAGAACTTGAAAGACGCCTTTCAGAACGTCTAAAAAAAGCGGGTGAAAAAACTTTTGTCCTAACTTTTGACTCCCAGTCATCTACATTTGACCAAGAACAAAAATTGGAGGCAACCAATACCAAAATGAATATGTTCTCCAGTTCTAGTCAATCCTTTTATAAAGATTTAAAGTCAAAAACACTGATCAAGCGGGAAGATTTTTTCAACGAGGAATATATTGTCAAAGACAGCATTCCTACTTATGCTTGGCAGTTGGGTTCTGAGACCAAAAAAATTGGTGATTACACGGTTTACAAAGCGACCGTAGTCATTGCTGAAGATCAGACTATAGAAAAAGCACTGGCTGCTAAAAAAGCAGAGGACAATACTGATACAAAACTTGCGGCTGAGTCCAAAACTTCTTTTTTTGATTCTATGGAAGGAAAAAAGGAACGCACAGTAACCGCTTGGTATGCACCTGAAATTCCGGTGAGCCATGGCCCTATGGAATATTGGGGGTTGCCCGGACTTATTTTGGAATTGCACGACGGTTCTACTTCCATTATGTGTTCTAAAATAGTGCTCAGTACTTCTAACAAAGCTAAAATTAAGCCACCCAAAGGGAAAACGATGTCTGCTTTGGATTTTGAAAATTACAAAGTAAAAAAATTAAAACAATTTATGGATAATCGACCTTCTGGAGACAAGGGGAATACCATAAGTATTACCATTGGTAAATAACCAAACTGAAAACCGAACCAAACCAAACTATGAAAATTTATATTGCTTTATTATGCTTTTTTGGCATGAGTATTACTTATGCTCAAAACGTAAAAATTGAAGGGGTAATTCAAGATGATATTGGTGTTTTAGAGATGGCGAATGTGATGCTAATCAACAAACAAACCAAAGCCATGGAAGGGTACTCCATTACCAATGGCTCTGGAAAATATCAATTGAATGCTCCAGCAAATACCGTTTTAATTTTAAAAGTTTCTTATATAGGCTACCTTCCTTTTGAGGAGGAGTTGACTTTGGGAACTACAAATATTCAAAAGAATATTGTATTGGATCAAGGAACCCAGCTCAATGAAATTGAGATTGTCAAAGAAATGCCGGTTTCCATCAAAGGCGATACGATTGTATACAATACAGATTCATTTACTACCGGAACTGAGCGCAAATTGGAAGACGTTTTAAAGAAGCTTCCTGGAGTTGAAGTCAATGCTGACGGTGAAATTCAAGTGGAAGGTAAAACCGTTCAAAAATTGATGATTGAAGGGAAAGATTTCTTTGATGGAGATACCAAGTTAGCCGTTAAAAATATTCCTGCAGACGCTTTGGACAAGGTACAGGTTTTGCGCAATTACAACGAAGTTCAGAACATGAAAGGTTTGGAGAACAACGAAGAAAATTTGGCGATAAACATCAAATTAAAAGAAGGGAAGAAAAACTTTTGGTTTGGAGATTTAACCGCTGGAATTGGCGTTGGTCACAAAGAAAGCAGGTATGTGGTTAATCCCAAAGTCTTTTATTACAGTCCCAAATACAGTTTGAATTTTATTGGGAACATGAACAACATTGGAGATTTGCCGTTAACCATGCAAGATTTCTTTAAAATCACAGGTGGTTTTAGAAACATTATGGGCAGGTCAGGCACCAGTTTTAACGTTTCATCAAATAGCTTAAATATTGCAGGTTTGCGCAACAATAGAGCAAAAGAAATTGAAACTCAATTTGGAGCAGCCAATTTCTCATACAACCCGTCAAAGGCTTGGACATTGTCTGGTTTTGCCATTTTTTCTGGCAATGAAACAGACACGCAAACCATTTCAAGAACAAACAGAACGGACAATTTACCAGATGGATCTGTCATCCAAATTCAAGAGAATAGAACGGCCATGTCTACTCAAAAAACAGATATGGGATTGTTTAAATTGAGTAGTAGTTACATCCCGTCTGCCAAAGTTCACTTTGATTATGATGTGATGTCCAAGGTTTCCAATCAACGTGAATACAACGGTACTTATTCCAATTTACTGAGTGATATTTACACAGATAAGAAGCAAAAACCGCTGTCTTTTAATCAAAATTTAAATTACTATTATACACCTAGCAAGAATCATACTTTTGCCATTTTAGCACAACATTTGTATCAAGAGGAAGATCCGTTTTACAATGCAGATTTAGCCAACCAACCGTTTGAATTGAGCGGATATGTGGCCAATCAGCTGCGCAATCACGTGGTTCAAGATCAGTTTGTGAAAACCAATAAGATGGATGTCAAGGGGGACTATTACTACAATGTAACTCCTAAACAAATTTTAAACATCAGTTTGGGAAACACGTATTCCTACCAAAATTTTGACTCTAAAATTTTTCAAATTTTGGACAATCAACAAGTCAATGCCTTGGATGATATCAGTTTGACAAATGATGTTGACTATGCATTCAACGACGCATTTGCTGGTGTTCACTACCGCATGATGTTGGGAAAATTCACCTTGAATCCAGGGGTGACTTTTCACAATTACCAGATGACAGACAGACAATTGGGATCTAAAAATAAGAACAATTTCAGCAAGGTATTGCCAGATTTCAACGCTTTGTGGCAGATTAAAAAATCTGAAACGCTGTCTTATGACTTTAGATTATCCAATAATTTTACTGACATTAACAGTTTGGCTCAGGGCTATATATTCTCAAGCTACAGCAGTTTGTTTATGGGGAATAGGAATTTGGAAAACTCCACTTCTCAGGTTCACAGCTTGAGATACTTTAAATTTAATATGTTTAATTTTGAGAACATATTTGCTAATTTAAGTTATAGCAAACAAACAGATGGAATCAAAAGTATTACACAGTTTGACGGAGTTAATCAAACTTCAACACGTATTAATATGCCATCAAATTTTGCTGATGAAAGCTTTTCTGGAAGTGCATCATACGGAAGGTCATTCTGGAGATATTACAAAGGAACGCTATCTGCAAATGCCTCTTGGGGTAAATACAACAACATTAGAAGATATGATTTGTCTGGAGTAGCGACGGATGTTGTGCAGACCACAGAGAGTTTTTCACAGACGTATAGTTCCAAATTCTCTACCAATTTCAAGAGGATGCCGAATTTAGAAGTAGGTTACAGTTTCTCAATGAATGACAACTTTGCTGACAAGATTTTAATACACAGTCCTTCAGCTCGTTTAGATTACTATTTCTGGGACGCTTTTTCATTTGTTGCAGAATACACTTATTACAGCAATACCAACCGTGCAAAAACCATTTCTAATCAATATGATTTTCTTACTGCCAACTTGATTTACAAACCAGAAAGCAGCAAGTGGGAGTGGAAATTGTCAGGTACAAACTTGCTAAACACCAAATCATTGGACAACTCATCCTTCAGTGAAGTGGGAGGAATTTCAAATTACTCAAGTTATATAGTTCAACCATTATACTTGATTTTAAGTATCAATTATAAGTTATAATTTTTTGGGCAAATCCTCCCCAGAAAAAGGGGAGGTCGGGCTTTTCGCTATATCTTTATTTTTGGCCTATCGGCACAAAAATAAAGGATGCCGCTACAATCCCTTTTGCGTGATTTTACATGATTAAAATGTTTATAGAAGACACAGCTTTGGTTGTGTCTTCTTTTTTTGAGCTTCTTTCAGTTTTATTGATTAGATTAGTTGTTTATATAAAATTTTATGAAATATATTGTTAGTTTAGGATTAGGTCTTCTGGCTTGTTCTTTAAGTGCCCAAGACCGTGAATTTAAAATTAATAAAGACGGTACAGAGTTGCTTTTTGTGTTGCGTTCTGATCAAACTTTTTTAATGAGTCCATTTTTTGGGTCTTATGCTGAAAAGGATGGAAAGCTTGTTTTTGGAGATCATAAATCCTCTAATTTTAATGTTCGTTATGAATACAACAAAAAAGCACCTGCTCAAGTAAAATTATATTTTGACCCTACTTTATATTCTTATGTAAACGGGATGACCTACTTCTTTTACACAGACAAAGGAGTTGAGAAAAGAGTAGCTTTGGAAGATTTGGTTCCTAATGAATATAGTAAACCCGCAACTATTTCATTGCCAAGGTTTTCTAAATTTGGTATCGTCCAGTATGGATACAACCAAAAGTCAGGAGAGCGATATAATTTTGACGTTCCAAAAGACGTTGAAAAAATTCACATCAGCTCCATAAATAAGTTGTTAAATAGTCTAGAGTTAGATGCTGAATTTTTACCGGATGGTAATTTGCAAATTTCTGAAGGTGGAAAAGATAAAATGGTATTTATCTCCAATTCAAATGCTGTAAAAGCGTCACAGGATTACATAAAAGCAAGCAGTATTGTTGAAGACGTTAATCTTGAATTCTCTGAGAATGATGCTGTAGATGCTGTTGCTGTTGATGAGGTATATCCAGAAGAGCACAACACCTATACTCCCATAAGTTTTACGGATCTAAATGCTGCCCAAATACATGCCAAAAACAATAATTCTTTTGTAGTGGTTGGGGTACAATTGAACCCGGAACAAAAAACGGCGTTTGAGGAGACTGTAAAAAATAATAATGGATACAATAGTATTTTTACAGTTGAATCAGATACAGATCAACCCTCCTCCAGTTTTGTCTTTTATGAAACCACTGTAGCAGATGCCTCTTGGATAAAAAAGCAGCACATCAAAACTCCTATTGTGGTCTTGAATTCCAATGGAAAAATTGTAGCTTCCATCTCAGATCTTTCAACGATTGATCCATATGTGTTGAATTACAATTTAAAACCAATTCTAGATGCTCAAGATGTAGTGACAGGAGTTAATCAATTGGTGACTGACAAAAAGGCTTCATCAAAAGATTTTGTGGCCTTTTTTGTCAAGCCTGAAAATTCAAGTGTATTAACCACTTTGGACCTTACTGATCCAGATGCTGGAAGCGACTATGGAATTAAATTACCAAAGGTTGAGGAAAAGGCACTGCTGAACAAATATGATGCGTTGGTTCAAAATTTAGACAAACAAAAATTAGATACTTCCTTATTAAATTTCTTAAAAGCAGCACTGTCTTCAAATCATTACCTTGGAAATTTACTTTCTGAAGATGGAAAGAAAAAGTTGACTGCTTCAAAAAAACGCGTTGTGTCTTATTTATATACTCATTATAAAGAAGCTAACGCACTTGATGCTGAGGCTCTGAAAATTCAAGAAGCTAATGACGTTAATCGATTGAGCTATTTTACTTCATTAAAAGAATTGTTGCTCAATGAATCTGTGGAAAATCTTTATGATGAAAATTATGTATTAACTCCAAATGGGGTTAAAAATGGACTTGATGGGTTGGGCATGTACAAGAAACATGTAGGTGTTGACTCAGATTTTATGCAGAAATATTATGAAATTTTTGATTTGTTAGCAGATGATGAAAAATCAGGTTACCGTCAAGAATTTATACAAACGTATGCTCAATTTTCAAATGCAACTTACCCGTCTGGTGCCAATTTAATTGAGCTTCTGGACCGTTTGTACAATGAAAAATTTGCAAGCCGTTTTGAGGATTGGAATGATTTCAAGTATTCACATGCTTTACTGATGAACAATGTGGCTTGGCAGGTGTTTTTGGAACACAAGGATCGTGGAACTTCTAAATATCTAAAAGAGGCGCTGCAATGGAGTGAGCGTTCTCTAAAATTAAGACCTCAAGATCACAATAATTTGGACACTTATTCACAGTTGTTATTTGTAGATGGTCAAAAGGAGTTGGCTTCTAAAATTCAATCGCAGGCAAATAAATTGGCTTTGGAGGCTGGGGAGAGTGTTTACACTTTTGCTCCATAGGTTGAATTTGGGAATTAAATGAGGGCTTGCGTTAAGGGGTGAAGCGGCATCCTTTTGGGCGGCTTTGCCAACCAAAAGATATAGCGTAACACCTGACGCGTTTTCCTGAGCGCAGCGATTGGAAAACGGGTAACGCCCAAAAAGTTAATACAAAAAAGTTTATATAAAAAAAAAGAGCTGCATTTAAAAGTGCAGCTCTTTTTGTATTATAGATTGAAAGCTTGTTTTACTTTCTCAACATAGTCTAATTTTTCCCATGTAAACAATTCCACTTCAACCGTTACATCACCCATTGGCGATTTGAAGGTTTTAGTCACTACTTCTGGGGTTCTACCCATGTGACCGTATGCAGCAGTTTCACTGTAAATTGGAGTTCTCAACTTCAGGCGTTGCTCAATTGCGTATGGACGCATATCAAAGATGCTTTCCACAATTTTGGCAATTTCACCGTCTGTCATGTTCACTTTTGCAGTTCCGTAAGTATTGATATAAATACCCATCGGTTGTGCAACTCCAATAGCATAAGACACTTGCACTAAAATCTCATCTGCAATTCCAGCAGCCACTAAATTTTTAGCGATGTGACGGGTTGCATAAGCAGCAGAGCGGTCCACTTTTGACGGGTCTTTTCCAGAGAAAGCTCCACCACCGTGCGCTCCTTTACCACCATAAGTATCCACAATGATTTTTCTTCCTGTAAGTCCAGTGTCCCCGTGAGGTCCACCAATTACAAACTTCCCAGTTGGGTTGATGTGGTACTTGATTTGGTCGTTAAACAAATGTGCATAAAGCGGGTTTTGAGCAATGATTCTCGGGATCAAAATACCTTTGATATCTGCTTCAATTTTAGCTAACATTGCCGGTTCTGTATCAAAGTCGTCGTGTTGTGTAGAAATCACAATTGCTTCAATGCGTACAGGTTTGTTTTCATTGTTGTATTCCAAGGTAACTTGAGATTTTGCATCCGGACGCAAATACGAAATTTGAGTACCTTCTCTGCGCAAAACCGCCAATTCTTGTAACAATTTATGAGATAGATTTAAAGCTAAAGGCATGAAATCTGCCGTTTCATTGGTAGCGTAACCAAACATCATTCCTTGGTCACCAGCACCTTGAGCATTGGCTTTAGTTTCAAAATCTTCTGTTGCAACTTTTCTGTCAACTCCTTGGTTGATGTCTGAAGATTGTTCGTGAATAGCTGAAAGGATCCCACAAGAGTTCGCTTCAAACATGTATTCACTTTTGGTATAACCAATCTTGCGAATCACCTCACGTGCAATTTCTTGAACGTCCAAAAAGGTTTTAGAATTCACCTCTCCAGCCAAAATAACTTGACCAGTGGTTACTAAGGTTTCACAAGCAACTTTTGAATTGGGATCAAAAGCCAAAAAATTATCAATTAAGGCATCAGAGATTTGATCTGCTACTTTATCAGGATGTCCTTCACTAACAGATTCTGACGTAAATAAATAAGCCATAGTTTATTTTTTATATATGAAATAAATTAAAGGCAAGATTTGAGTGATTGGGCGCAACAAAAATGCAGAAGAAAAGATTCTGTTTTAGCATTTTTTTCAGTACAGGGTAAAGTCCTGGACCAGAGGTTGCAATCAGTTCAAATTTTTCCTCTTTAATAACAGCAAAATTAGTCAAGTAGTATCTGATATCAAAATAATTAATGCAAAATATTTTATAAAAGGAAACGTCATAATTTGCTTGGAAAATTTTATTGTAAAAAATACTTCTCGTAATGTTCTGTATTACAATTGTTTGCTAGCGGTAAAAAAACACCTGAAATGGTGGTAAATGTTAAATTTTAGAAAAAAGGTGTGCTGATTTGGATTTTGTATTTATTTCTTGTCTACATTTGTAATCAACAAACAAGAATTGAAAAAATGACAAAAATTATGCAAAATATGTGCTGTATGATGTGCCAAAGAGGCGCACAGATTCACAT
>JAGHSS010000361.1 GCA_018065745.1 Candidatus Neoflavobacterium equi
ATCCACTGGATTTAGAAAACAATATTGGAGTACAATTGGTTAATGCATCTGGCGCATCTACAAGAACATTGGATGAAAATTTAAATTATTTTTCTTTTTAATTTCCCAAAGGTACCTCCATAGTGGAAAGCTCAAATGAAATTAATTTTGTTTTGCCTGAGGGATATATTGCCTATGGTGTTGACAGCAATAAAATTTTTTCTTCGTTTACTGAAGGGCGTGTGACCCGCAGACATACAACCCAAAAAGAAAAACCATTTGAGTATGCAGATTCCAGTGGGCAAGAAGAGATCCAATCAATAAGCGCTTCAAGCGGTTTAGCGTTTGTGGAAATGGGAATTTTTAACACAGAGGAACCGCTTCGTTTTTTTGAGAGTCCAACTGAATTGAATGGAAATTTCCTGCTGCCCGCTTCCTTTTACAATTTAGACATCTTACAAAACGTGTTGGGAGAGATTCAGGATAACCTCATTCCATCTCAAGTGTCTGAGACTAAAATTGTCGCGTTATCTATTTTTGGATATGTAGTTTTTGTGGAGGTGGCAGCAGACATTGACACTGTTTCTCCATACATGTTGGCTTCAGCAGTTCGTTGTGGGTGTACAGACGGTAGCAGCTATTTGAAAAATAAAGCCCTGTTAGCAGTTCATTGTGATAGTTACAACTGTGAATCAAGCGTTTTAGCAACGGGTATTTATGATGGTCAAACGCTTCAAAAGTATGCTCTAGAAGCTCGTGAGCACTACCTTAATGTATTTTAAAAATGTATAAAAAAAACGCCCTCAAAATTTCTTTTGGGGGCATTTTTTAGGTGTTATTCCAATTCCAACGCCTTGCTGACTTCAGCTCCAAAGAGGTCTTTGATTACATTTTTCTTGTTTGAAAAATTAATAAACCTCCAGTTGTAGTTGGTCTTTTCATTGGCGATGGCAATGATGATGGTATTTTGTACAATGCGAAAGGTATTGCTCTTTTTGTTAAAGGTAACCTCTTTGGCTTGCATGGTATTTTTAAATTCTGCAATCATGGTTTTGGGATCTTCCACAGGATATTTGAACGTCATTAGGATCACGTTTTCCTGTCTGATCTTGGCATAGCTTGACTTGACAAAAGTTTTAATTTCACCAATCACACGTTCAGTGGGCGACTTTTCAAATTTCATCACAAAATTTTCATTAGACGTCATGCTGGCATACATGGTTTTCAATTGGTCCAAGGTCAGTGTTTCAAACAACTTGGGGTAGGTGTATTTGTAAATTTCAGGAACGTTGATATTGGTCGTGGCTTGATAAAAAGCTTCACTATCTTTTTTAAGCGCTTCCGGACTTTGAGCAAAAATCAGTGTAGTAAATACCAAGCTCAAAAGACACCATAATTTTTTCATAGGTTAAATTTTTGATGAATATAAAAAAAGTCCATCAAATGATGGACTTTTTAGTACAATTTTATGTTTTAAGCATTTTGTTCGTTTTGCTCAGGCAAATCAGCCTTGAAGATAAACGATGCCAATTCTTTATTCAATCCATTCAAGGTGTTTTTAAACAATTTGAACGCTTCAAATTTGTAAATCAACAACGGATCTTTTTGTTCGTGAACGGCCAACTGCACAGATTGTTTTAATTCATCCATTTTGCGCAGGTGTTTTTTCCAAGCCTCATCCAACAACGTTAAGGTGATGTTCTTTTCAAAATCAGTAATCACAGATTCTCCGTGTGTTTCATACGCCTTTTTCAAGTCAGTAACCACACTCATTGTTTTTACTCCGTCGCTGAAAGGAATTACAATACGCTCAAATTTATCTCCTTGGTTTTGGTAAACACTTTCAATAACTGGCCATGCATTTGTCGTGTTGCGTTTGTTTTTATCTTGATAAATTTCAAGCGCTTTTTTGTATACAATGCTGATGATTTCACTTTCAGACATGCGGTTAAATTCTGCCTCTGACATTGGAGCTCCCATCGCGAATGCTTTGATCAATTCCATTTCAAATTCTTGGTAGTTTTTAATCGCTTTGTTGTTTTCAGTAATTACTTCAGCCAAGTCGTAAATCATGTTCGCGATATCCACTTTCAAACGCTCTCCATACAAGGCATGTTTTCTGCGTTTGTAGATTACCTCACGTTGTGAGTTCATCACGTCATCATATTCCAACAGGCGTTTTCTAACTCCAAAGTTGTTTTCTTCCACACGTTTTTGAGCTCTCTCAATAGATTTAGTCATCATAGAGTGTTGAATTACTTCTCCTTCTTTGATTCCCATTTTATCCATCAATTTAGCCACGCGCTCAGATCCAAACAAACGCATCAATTGATCTTCCAAAGACACATAGAACTGTGAGCTTCCTGGATCTCCTTGACGTCCTGCACGACCTCTCAACTGTCTGTCCACACGTCTTGAATCGTGACGTTCAGTACCGATGATTGCCAAACCTCCAGCTTTCTTCACTTCTTCAGAAAGTTTGATGTCCGTTCCACGTCCAGCCATGTTTGTTGCAATAGTTACCACCCCTGGGTTACCAGCTTCAGCAACAATTTGAGCTTCTTGTTTGTGTAATTTCGCGTTCAATACATTGTGTTTGATTCCGCGCATTTTCAACATTCTACTCAACAATTCAGAAGTTTCTACAGACGTTGTTCCAATCAATACTGGTCTTCCAGCCTCAGCCAATTTGACAACATCTTCAATTACAGCGTTGAATTTCTCACGCGTAGTTTTGTAGATCAAATCCTCTAAATCTTTTCTTTGCATTGGACGGTTGGTTGGAATTTCAACCACATCCAATTTGTATATTTCCCAGAATTCTCCAGCTTCTGTTACAGCAGTACCGGTCATACCACCCAACTTGCTGTACATTCTGAAATAGTTCTGTAGTGTAACGGTTGCAAAAGTTTGCGTCGCTGCTTCAATTTTTACATTTTCTTTAGCTTCAATGGCCTGGTGTAATCCATCAGAATAACGACGACCATCCATGATACGTCCCGTTTGTTCATCAACAATCATTACCTTGTTTTCCATCACCACATATTCTGCGTCTTTTTCAAACAAAGCATAAGCTTTTAACAATTGAGTCAACGTGTGGATACGCTCAGATTTGATACTGAAATCTTGGTACAAGTTTTCTTTGGCAACTGCCAAAGCTTCTGCATCCATTTGTTGTTTTTCAATATCGTGTAAAGCAGTTCCAATATCTGGTAAGATAAAGAAATCTTCAGAAGTGTTTTTAGACAATTCTTTAATTCCTCTGTCTGACAATTCCACTTGGTTGTTTTTCTCTTCAATAACAAAATACAAAGCTTCGTCAACAATGGGCATGTCGCGGTTGTTGTCTGCCATATAGGTGTTTTCTGTCTTTTGAAGAATTTGTCTGTTTCCTTCTTCAGAAAGGAATTTGATCAACGCCTTGTTTTTAGGCAATGCACGGTATGCACGCAACAATTGGAATCCACCTTCTTTAGTATCTCCAGCTTTGATCAATCTTTTTGCTTCAGTCAAACACTTGTTTGCAACCTCACGTTGCAACGTGTATAAACTTTCCACTTTTGGTTTCAATTCGTTGAATTCGTGACGGTCTCCTTGAGGAACCGGTCCAGAAATGATCAACGGCGTTCTTGCGTCATCCACTAATACAGAATCCACCTCATCCACAATGGCAAAATTGTGTTTGCGTTGTACTAATTCTTCAGGAGTATGCGCCATATTGTCGCGCAAGTAGTCAAATCCAAATTCGTTGTTTGTTCCATAAGTGATGTCTGCTTGATATGCTTTTCTTCTTCCAGGAGAGTTTGGCTGGTGGTTGTCAATACAGTCAACAGTCAACCCGTGGAATTCAAAAATTGGCGCTTTCCATGAGCTATCACGACGAGCCAAGTAATCATTCACCGTTACAATGTGCACCCCGTTTCCAGTCAATGCATTCAAGTAAGTAGGTAGGGTAGAAACCAAAGTTTTTCCTTCCCCAGTTTGCATCTCAGCAATTTTTCCTTGGTGTAAAACCGTTCCACCAATGATCTGAACATCATAGTGAATCATGTCCCAAGTTACCTGTCTTCCAGCAGCATCCCAAGTGTTAGCCCAAGTTGCTTGCTCACCTTGAATAGTGATGTAAGGTTTTGTTTGAGAGAATTCAATATCACGAGGAGTTGCTTTCACAACAATTTGTGCATTTTCTTTAAAACGTCTCGCTGTTTCTTTAACCACAGCAAACGCTTCTGGCAAGATTTCAGTTAATGTTTTCTCTGTGATTTCGTATGCTTCTTTTTCAATAGCATCAATAGAAGCATATAAATCTTCTCTTTTGTCAAAATCTTGAGTTGCTTCAACTTCTTGTTTCAAGGCTTCAATCTTCGCGTCTTTATCAGCGCGTGAAGATTTGATTAAATCTTGAAAGTATACTGTTTTAGCTCTTAGTTCATCATTGTTTAATGATGCTAAAGCACTTTCATAGGATCTAACTTTGGCAATGATCGGTTGGATCGCCTTTACATCCTTTTCGGATTTATCTCCGACAAATGCTTTAAGTATGGTATTTAAAAGACTCATAACTTATTATTGATTAATATCTTAGTTTGTT
>JAGHSS010000097.1 GCA_018065745.1 Candidatus Neoflavobacterium equi
GTATGGTTTTTTTCACATTTTTTACATTATTGATAAAATTTACCAAATGATTTTCCGTTATACATCAGATATAACCAACGTATTAATCATTAAAAAAAACAATTATGGGATTATTTTCATTTGTAAAAAATGCAGGTGCCAAAATTTTTGGTAAAAAAGAAGAAGAAGCTCCGGTAGAGGAAAAGAAACAATTAAAAGCACAAGCGCTTTTGGACTATGTGAAGCAATTGGGCTTGACTTACAAATCCATCAAAGTGAGCGTTACAGATGATGATGTCAGAGTTGAAGGTGAAGTTGAAAATCAGAGTGACGCAGAAAAGATCACCCTTGCATTGGGAAATGTGGACGGTGTGGACCAAGTATATAATGAGATGACCGTTTCTACTCCAGCCCCAGAGGCGCGTTACCACACGGTAGTTTCAGGAGATTCATTATCTAAAATTTCCAAAGAATATTATGGTGATATGATGAAATACAACCATATATTTGAAGCAAATCAACCCATGTTGACGCATCCAGACAAGATTTATCCAGGTCAGGTTTTAAGAATCCCTAACCTATAATTTTATAATTTGGGCGTTCCCTAAAGGGGCGGGCCATCTGCTGTATCTTTTTTTCAGGCTAAAGCCATCAAAAAAGGATGCCGCTCCTGTCCCTAACGCGGCCCACTTATAAAAACAAAAAAAGCACTTCATTGCGAAGTGCTTTTCTTTTTTATTTTGTTTCAGCATTCAACATGCTCCACAATTTATCTTTAAGTTCAGTCAATCCTTGGTGACCCAAAGAAGAGATGAACATATATTCAATTCCTTTTATTTCAGATTGAATTTCTGCAGTCATTTCTGCTTTCAATTCCTCATCCAACATATCAGATTTAGAAATTACCAACAGACGGTCTTTGTCCAACATCTCTGGATTGTATCTGCGCAATTCATCCAAAAGGATTTCATACTCTTTTACAATGTTTTCAGCATCTGCAGGCACAAGGAATAACAAGGTTGAATTTCTTTCAATATGTCTCAAGAAGTAGTGACCCAATCCTTTTCCTTCTGCAGCACCTTCAATAATTCCAGGAATATCTGCCATTACAAAAGATTTAAAATCTCTGTATGCCACAATCCCCAAATTTGGTTTCAAAGTGGTAAACGGATAATCAGCAATTTTTGGTTTCGCAGATGTCAATACAGACAACAACGTTGATTTTCCAGCATTAGGGAAACCTACCAATCCAACATCTGCCAAAACTTTAAGTTCCAAGATGATGTCAAGCTCGTCTCCATAAATACCCGGCTGTGCATAACGAGGCGTTTGATTGGTAGAAGATCTGAAATGCCAGTTTCCTAAACCACCTTTACCCCCTTTTGCAACAATGCGTTTTTCCCCGTGTTCTGTAATTTCAAAAAGAACCTCATCAGTTTCTTTATCCTTAACTACAGTTCCCAATGGAACCTCTAAATATTTATCTTCACCATCAGCACCAGTACTTCTAGCACTTCCTCCGTCTCCACCGTGACCAGCTTTAACGTGTTTGGTAAATTTCAAATGGAACAACGTCCATAAATTTTTATTCCCCACCAAGATGACATGTCCTCCACGTCCACCATCACCTCCGTCAGGTCCACCTTTTTCAATAAATTTTTCTCTGTGCAAGTGAGAAGAACCTTTCCCTCCTTTACCAGAAGACACATATATTTTAACGTAATCTACAAAATTCCCTTCAGTCATTGTTTTTGCTATTTCAGGCGGCTGCCTTATTTTGTTATCCTAATGTACCAACTGCAACAGCTTTCCATTAGCCTGCAAAGGTATAACAATTATAAAGATTATTAAAATTTAATTCACAGGATAAAAAAAAGAAGAAATGGAGGCCATTTCTTCTTTTAAGGGTGTATTTTATAGAGTTTCAATAACAGAACTCAATCGCTCAGTAACTTCTTCAATTGTTCCAATACCATTCACAGCGTGAAATTTGTCTTGTTTTTTGTAGTAGTCCATCAAAGGCGCTGTTTTCTCATTGTACTCATTATATCTATTTCTGATCTTCTCTTCATCTTGATCATCCACACGTCCTGATGTTTTTCCACGCTCCAAAATGCGTTGAACCAGAATATCATCATTCGCTTCTAAAGCAACGGTTGCCGTTACTTCCCACGTCTTAGATTGTAAAAACAAATCCAACGCTTCTGCCTGTGCTTCTGTTCTTGGAAAACCGTCAAATAAAAATCCTTTAGCATCTAAATTTTTATCAACTTCACATTCCAACATTTTAATAGTCAAACTGTCTGGAACCAATTCTCCTTTTTCTATAAATACCTGAGCTTCTTTACCCAAGTCTGTATTGTTTTTTATATTATAACGAAAAATATCTCCTGTAGATATGTGAACCAAGTTATATCTGTCTTTTAAAAATTCTGCTTGTGTTCCTTTTCCGGCACCTGGTTTCCCAAATAAAACAATATTTATCATTTTGTTACTTGTTTGTTATATATAGTTTGTGTTATTATTTTTTATTTAAGCTGATAAACGTCTGGAAGGTTTCTTCCCAACTCATCATAATCCAAACCAAATCCCACAATGAACTTGTTTGGAATCTCCATTCCTACATAATCAATGACCACTTGTTTTTTGTATGCTTCAGGCTTCAAAAATAAACTGGCAAACTTCACAGACTTTGGTTGGTGTTTCTCTATCATCTCTTTTAATGCGACTATGGTATTCCCCGTGTCTACAATATCTTCAATCACAATTACATCTCGATCTTTGATATCTACAATCACACCTAAAATTTCTTTGATGTTGTTTGTTGAAGTCAGCCCTTCATAGGAAGAAATTTTTACAAATGAGATCTCGCAGTTTCCTTTATAATGCTTCATCAAATCTGACATAATCATGATAGAACCATTTAAAACGCCAATAAACATAGGAATTGTATCCTGGTGTTGCGCATAAATTTTATCAGCCATAGCTTTTATAGCGCTATCCAATGTTGCACCACTAATGAAGGGTACAAATGTTTTGTCGTGTAAAGTAATCTCTTGCATAATTCTAATGAATGATTCACAAAGATACTATATACATTGAATCAAATGAACATATTACCTTACGAATTACAAAATTAAAATTTTTAGATTACATTTTTTAAATAATGTTT
>JAGHSS010000075.1 GCA_018065745.1 Candidatus Neoflavobacterium equi
AAAAATTACTTTATGTGGGTCTTTTTGGTTTAGCTTGTTCCAATGTTCAATCACAAACCGTTTTGTTTAACGACGATTTTGAATCGTATTCAAATTTCCAACGCACCTCAATTGGCGATTGGACCATGAGGGATGTTGACGGTAAAAATACATTTAGCGTTGAAGTGGGCGAAGATTATACACCAGTTACATTTCCAGGAGTTGAAGGAGCAGGTAGTTTCTTTGTTTTTAATCCTGCAGCAACAACCCCAGCTTTATATACAGCTGGATCTGCTGATAACGGTTATGTTGCACATTCAGGATCAAAATATTTGGTTTCCATTGGTGCGACAAATGCAGCGGCATCAGCAGAGCAAACAAATGATTGGATGATTTCTCCAAGATTAGCCTTAGGTGCTTCAAGTAATGTTTTGACTTTTTATTCAAAAGGATTAACTAATGATTATAGTGGAGGTGAACGTTATGCTGTTTATGTTTCTACTACAAACACGGAAGTTGCAAGTTTTACCAAAATAAGTCAAGGTAACTATATAGTAGCTCCTATTGAGTGGACATTGAATACTTACAATTTAGATGCTTATGCGAATCAAAATATTTATGTTGCCATTCGTTCCTTATCAGTAGATGAATTCATTTTTATGGTGGATGATTTCAAAGTTACCACTGCTACTTTGTCTACTAATGATTTTGCTTCAACGCACTTTAACATCTATCCAAATCCTGCAACAGATGTAATTAATATCTCATCTAAAACAGGTATTGAAGTAAATGGTGTAAAAATTATTGATTTAAATGGAAGAATCGTCAAAACTGCAGGTAACGTAACTTCTTTATCAGTTGGAGATTTATCTGCAGGAGTTTATATGGTTCAGATTGAAACAAATTCTGGTACAGCGACTACTAAAATTGTAAAAAAATAAGTTTTTAAAACATATTATCAGAAACAGACTTCTCAAGGAGTCTGTTTTTTTTTGTCTTTTACTTATAATTTAACTCTTTTGATTTTATTATAACCTAATAAACTTGTATTTTTACTATGTTCTTACAAAATATGATGTTATCACGAAAGGCAGAGGGATTAGACCCATTGAAGCCTTAGCAACCCTTTATATAATTAAAGAAGGTGCTACATTCTACCCCAATTGGGGAAAGATAACCCAACAAAATTTCAGCCTAAACTTCGCTTTTGCTGATAACATCAAATGAAAATATTAAAAAAATCACGATGTTATCAGCAACAAAAATTTTACATAAACCACATCTTACAGATCTTTTAAAACGCAACGTTTTAGTGCTTGATGGCGCCATGGGAACCATGTTGCAAGCTTATCAATTTACAGAAGAAGATTTTCGTGGATCTACATATACAGATTTTCCATACCCTTTAAAGGGAAATAATGATTTACTATCAATTACCCAACCTGAGGCTGTCAAAGAAGTGCACTACAAATATTTAGCAGCAGGTGCAGACATCATTGAAACCAATACCTTTTCTAGTACTTCTATTGGAATGGCAGATTATCACTTGGAATCTGCTGTTTATGAATTAAACTTTCAAAGCGCTAAGATTGCTAAAGAAGTGGCAGATTCCTTTACACTTTTAAATCCCAACAAACCGCGTTATGTTGCAGGATCTATAGGTCCTACCAACAGAACTGCTTCCATGTCTCCAGATGTTAACAATCCAGCTTATAGAGCTGTAACATTTGATCAATTGCGCGTGGCTTACAAAGAGCAAGTCATCGGATTATTGGATGGAGGTTGTGATTTGTTACTGGTTGAAACCATCTTTGACACCTTGAATGCTAAGGCTGCCTTATTTGCCATTGATGAAGTGAATCAAGAACGCAACATCAAAATTCCAGTTATGGTTTCAGGAACTATAACTGACGCTTCTGGACGTACCTTATCTGGACAAACAGTAGCTGCTTTTTTAATATCTATTTCTCATATTCCGCTATTGAGTATTGGGTTTAACTGTGCTCTTGGAGCTGAACAGCTCAAACCTTACCTTAAAGAATTGGCTCATTTTACCTCAGTCAATATTTCTGCACATCCCAATGCAGGCTTGCCTAATGCTTTTGGTGCATATGATCAGTCTGCAGTGGAGATGCAACAATTAATTCAAGGTTATCTCAATGAAGGACTGGTGCAAATTATTGGCGGTTGTTGTGGTACCAGTCCGGAACACATCCAACATATCGCATCAATAGTAGATTTGCACAATGCCACACAATTACATAAAAACTTTCAAAAACCTCAAATTCCACCGGTCCTTGCCCTTTCTGGATTGGAGCCTTTATTTGTAACTGAGGCATCCAATTTTGTCAACATTGGGGAACGCACCAATGTGACGGGATCTAGAAAATTTTTGAGACTCATCAAAGAGAATCAGTATGAAGAGGCGCTTGACATTGCGAGAAATCAAGTGGAAGGCGGAGCTCAAATTATTGACATCAATATGGACGAGGGGATGTTGGACGGAAAGGAAGCGCTGGTTCACTTTTTAAATTTAATCGCTTCAGAACCTGATATTGCCAGAGTACCTATCATGATTGACAGTTCCAAATGGGAAATCATAGAGGCTGGACTTCAGGTTATCCAAGGGAAAGGAGTTGTCAATTCCATCAGTTTAAAAGAGGGAGTGGAATTGTTCAAACACCACGCGAATTTAATTAAGCGCTATGGCGCAGCTGTTGTAGTGATGGCGTTTGATGAGGTTGGTCAGGCAGACAGCTTTGAACGTCGCATTGCTATATGTGAACGTTCCTATCGCATTTTAGTTGATGAGGTTGGTTTTCCTGCTCAAGACATCATTTTTGATCCTAATATATTTCCCGTAGGAACGGGAATGGAGGAACATCAGAATAATGCGGTTGACTTTTTTAAAGCAACACAATGGATTCGTCAACATCTTCCTTATGCTCACGTCAGCGGTGGGGTAAGTAATGTTTCCTTTTCCTTTAGAGGGAACAACAAGGTTAGGGAAGCCATGCACGCTGTTTTTCTATATCACGCCATTCTACATGGGATGACCATGGGGATTGTCAACCCTGAAATGTTAGAAGTTTATGACACTATTGATCCAGAACTGTTGGTTTATATAGAGAATGTCATTTTGAACAGACGTGAAGATGCTACAGAACGTTTGCTTGACTATGCAGAACAATTTGTGGGTGTTGAGAAATTGCATACTGAAAAGGTATTGGAATGGCGATCAGGAACGCTGCAAGAGCGCATCACCTATGCATTGGTTAAAGGAGTTGAAGAATTTATTCTAGAGGACATTGAAGAAGCTAGAACTAAAGCAGCTAAACCTATAGAAGTCATTGAGATTAATCTAATGGCAGGGATGAATGTTGTTGGTGATTTGTTTGGCAGTGGAAAGATGTTTTTGCCGCAAGTAGTTAAATCTGCACGTGTTATGAAAAAAGCAGTGGCATATTTGCTTCCATATATTGAGGAAGAAAAAGTTAAGTCTGGAATCACGACCTCTTCAAGTGCAGGAAAAGTATTGATGGCAACTGTTCGAGGTGATGTCCACGACATTGGAAAGAACATTGTTTCTGTAGTGTTGGCGTGTAATAATTTTGAAATTATTGACTTGGGAGTCATGGTTTCTCCAGAAAAGATCATTGAAACAGCTGTAAAAGAGCAGGTTGACGTTATTGGTTTGAGCGGTTTGATAACTCCGTCTTTGGATGAAATGGTATATATCGCTCAAGAATTAGAGAAAATAAAAGCGCAAATTCCCATTATGATTGGTGGGGCAACGACCTCAAGGGCACATACTGCAGTTAAAATAAATCCAGAATACAGTGAGGCAGTAATTCACGTTAATGATGCGTCAAGGGCAGTAACTGTTTTAAATAATCTTTTGCAGGCAGAGGTAAAAGAAACTTATAAATCTCAGATTAGGAGTGAATATGAAAAATTGCGTGCTGATTATCTGCAACGTGCGCAAGACAAAAATTATTTGAGTATTGCTGAAGCAAGAAAAAATCCTTTTGTCATTCCATGGGAAGATGAAACTATTTACAAGCCAAATTTTATTGGTACTAAAACGGTGTATCCGCCATTGAAAGATTTAGTAGCTTTCATTGACTGGACACCATTTTTCAGATCTTGGCAGTTGTTTGGAAAATTTCCTGATATCTTGACAGACGTTGTTGTGGGTGAGCAAGCACAACTCTTGTTTGAAGAAGCACAACAGATGTTGGATACTATTGTCAACGAACATTGGTTTGAAGCGCGCGGTATTTTGGGGATTTTTCCAGCCAATCAAATAGAGGGAGATGCTATTGAATTGGTTGATGTTACAGATCAAAATAAAGTCTATGAACTGTTGACCTTGAGGCAGCAATCGCAAAAGACTTCTGGAGCACCCAATATGGCACTTTCTGATTTTATCGCTCCAAAGGCTTCTGGAAAACAAGATTATATTGGATTGTTTTGTGTTTCAAGTGGTTTTGGAGTTGATGAAAAAGCAAAAGAATTTGAAGCTGCAGGAGATGATTACAACAGTATAATGGTCAAAGCTTTAGGGGACCGTTTAGCAGAGGCATTTGCTGAATATTTGCACTACCAAGTCCGTAAGGAAATTTGGGGATATGCTGCTGATGAGTCTTTAGAAGCTACAGATTTAATAGCAGAAAAATACAAAGGGATCAGACCTGCGCCTGGTTATCCAGCTTGTCCAGATCATTTGGAAAAACAAACAATTTGGGATGTTTTGAAAGTATCTGAAACCATTGATGTACACTTGACAGAGAGCTTGGCCATGTGGCCTGCAGCATCAGTATCAGGATATTATTTTGCAAATTCCAAGAGTAAATATTTTGGTGTTGGAAAGATAAAAATGGATCAAGTAGCGGCTTATGCCGAAAAAAGAAATATACCAACAGCCACCGCAGTAAAATGGCTTCAACCCAACATCTCAGATAATTAAAAGAATGAAAGTAACAGAACATATAGAAAAAGCAGCAGGAAAATCATTGTTTTCCTTTGAAATATTACCCCCGTTAAAGGGTCAAAATATCAATTGTATATTTGATGCAATAACGCCATTAATTGAATTTAAACCACCGTTTATTGACGTTACTTATCACAGAGAGGAATATGAATACAAAGAACTCTCCAATGGACTATTAGAAAAGAAGGTGGTTAGGAAAAGGCCAGGGACTGTGGGGATTTGTTCTGCCATACAGAATAAATTTCAAGTGGATGCAGTGCCCCATATTTTATGTGGTGGATTTTCAAAAGAAGACACTGAGAACTTTTTAATTGATTTGGATTTTTTAGGCATTGATAATGTAGTAGCTCTGAGAGGAGATGCCGTTAAAAATGAAACCTATTTTAAGGCTGAAAAAAACGGACATAAATATGCATCCCAATTGGTTTCTCAGATACACGATTTGAATCAAGGGATTTATCTAGACGATGAAATTGAAAATTCCAACAAAACAGATTTTTGTATTGGTATCGCAGGGTATCCTGAAAAGCATTTAGAAGCCCCGAACTTTGACAGTGATCTGTATTTTTTGAAGAAAAAGATTGACAAAGGAGCGCGATACATCATTACTCAGATGTTTTTTGACAATCAGAAATATTTTGATTTTGTCGCAAAATGCAGGGCTGCAGGCATTGATGTACCCATCATTCCAGGTCTGAAACCCTTGGCTACAAAATCACAATTAAATTTAATACCACACAGGTTTAGTGTTGATTTGCCAGATGCATTGGTCAGTGAAGTAGTCAAGGCGAAAGACAGCAGTCACATCAAAGAAATTGGCATTGAATGGTGTATTGCACAAAGTCAAGAGC
>JAGHSS010000383.1 GCA_018065745.1 Candidatus Neoflavobacterium equi
ACTCTGTATTAAATAAATTTTGGAACATAAATGATAGCTCCAATGATCATGGCGGTTAGCGCGGCAAAAAATACAGCTCCTGCAGCAATGTCCTTGATAAATCCAATTTTGGGATCAAAGTTGGGTTGTATAAAATCAGCGATTTTCTCTGCCGCAGTATTCAATCCTTCTGCAGTGACAATCAAACCGATGCTAAAAATTTGAAACATCCATTCTGTCTTGCTGATTTCAAAATAAAATCCCGCAACCGTGACCAATGCTCCAACTGTTAATTGACTGATGATGCTGTGTTCTGAACTCGCCAAAAGATATGCTCCCTTAACGGCATAGTTGACACTTTTGATGCGTCCGCCAATAAATTCCTTCAATGTGGCCATAAAATTACAACGCTTTTAAAGCCGCTTCATAATTTGGTTCCTGTCCAATTTCTGGTACTTGTTCTGCATATACCACTGTTCCTTCAGCGTCCAAAACCAAAACTGCACGAGACAACAAACCAGCCAATGGTCCTTCCACCATAGTCAATCCGTAATCTTGATCAAAAGACGTGCGTTTGAAATCAGACAAAGTCTCTAAATTCTCAATCCCTTCTGCAGCACAAAAACGAGCAAATGCAAATGGCAAGTCTTTAGAAATACAAATGATCTTGGTGTTTTCCAAGGCCGCAGCACTTTGGTTAAAAGCGCGCACTGAAGCAGCACAAATACCCGTGTCCACACTTGGGAATATGTTTAAAACAACTTTAGAACCTTTGAAATCAGAAAGTTTTACAGCTGCCAATTTGGTGTTAATCAATTCAAATTCAGGTGCTTTAGACCCTACTGCAGGAAGTGAACCAGCCGTTTGGATCGCGTTCCCTTTAAATGTTATTTGTGCCATGGTTAGTATGTTTAAAATATTCTCAAAAGTAGGAATAAAAATTTAAATTATTAAAACTAATTCCACCGCAGTTGCCCCCGGTATAAAAACAAAAAATCACCTGATTTTGGAATTGCTGCAAGCAGAAGTTCCAAGATCAGGTGATCTGTATCTATTTGTAGGGATTATTTGTCTATAGATCCCAAAACGCGTTGCATGAACGTGTTTAAAGCTTCTTTTTTAGGAGTGCCTGATTTGATCATTTTGTCCACTTCAACAGCACCATACATATTTGAAATCAATTCAGCAATCACGTCCAATTCCTCGTCTTTTAAAGAAGGAACTTCACATAAAGCCTCTAAAACTTCAATAGTTTCATTGATATAATCTTGGTCATTGTCCTCAATGAATTGAGTCAAATGTTTGATAACAGGTAATTTCATATACTTAAGCGATTTCGTTAATCAAGTCAGTCAATACTTCTGCTTTGTTTGTTTGCGTTTCATTCACCAATTTACCATCCACAAAAACTGCAAATGTTGGCAAGTTAGAAACGTTCGCTAATTTTCTTGATTCTGGGAATTTCTCAGCATCCACAATTACAAATTGAATGTCTTCTTTTTCTGTAGACATCTTTTTGAATTTTGGTTTCATGATTCTACAGTTTCCACACCATGAAGCTGAAAATTGAACTGCAACTTTTGCATTTCCTGCAACTACTTCACCTAAATTATCTTGATCTAATTCTAATAACATAACATATAAATTTTTAACATTAAAAAAGCCCAAATTCAAGAATACTTGAATTCAAAAATTTGGGCTTCTTACTATGGTTTTTTTTTATTTAGTTTTTAGCTAAATATTCAGCTACACCGTTTCTGTCAGCGTTCATAGCTTGTTTTCCTTCTTCCCAGTTTGCAGGACATACTTCACCATGTGTTTGAACGTGAGTGTAAGCATCAATCAATCTCAAGTACTCATTCACATTTCTTCCCAATGGCATGTCGTTTACTGATTCATGGAAAATTTTTCCAGTCTCATCAATAAGGTAAGTAGCTCTGTAAGTCACGTTTGATCCTTCAATCAAAACGGTGTCTAATTCTTCATTGTATTCTGAAGATTCTACATCTAAAATACCCAATACAGAAGATAAGTTTCTTGTTGTATCAGCTAAGATAGGGTAAGTAACTCCTTCAATTCCACCATTGTCTTTTGCAGTGTTTAACCAAGCAAAGTGCACTTCATTAGTATCACAAGAAGCACCAATAACCATTGTATTTCTTTTTTCAAACTCACCTAAAGCAGCTTGGAAAGCGTGCAATTCAGTTGGGCATACAAAAGTAAAGTCTTTTGGGTACCAGAATAAGATTACTTTTTTATTGTTTTTTGTAGCTTCTTCTAAAACATTGATTCTTAAGTTATCACCCATTTCAGACATTGCGTCAACGGTAATGTTTGGGAATTTTTTTCCTACTAATGACATAATTTATAGATTTTATTAGATTATTTAATTTTTATACTGCAAATGTATGT
>JAGHSS010000235.1 GCA_018065745.1 Candidatus Neoflavobacterium equi
CAAAATAATTTTTCATAGTTATCTGTATTAATTACTTAAATATAAGAAGTAAATAGTAAATCCTTTGTTTTATTTACAATAAATATCTGTATTACAACAAAATACACCTATGAATTTATTTCATTAGATATTCCTGTTTGTAATCCCCAACATTGTGTTCGTTATTTCTAACCCACCTGCGTTGTACAAAAAAATTGATGAATCCGTAAATGAATAAAATGGACGATATTATAAAAAACACCACCGGTATGTATTTCTTGTTTTCAATGTCCAACAAATTTTCTATGCTAAATCCCGCCACAAAAAAATACATGGATGTTCTTAAAAAGGATAGCAATGTGGATTGATTTGCCATGTGGGTGCGCTGTATCGCCAAACGCTCTCTGAGAATTAAATCTTTGTTCATATCTTTTTCTTTACCTATATAACTCTAAAAAGCGTTGCTTATGATAAGGACAAAAAAAAACAGAACCGTAAGTACGGTTCTGTTTTACCTTTTGTAATATAGTGATGGTTGTTGTAAGTATCTATAATATGCTCAAGATAAATTTGTAAACTACGAGCACTAATGTTGCAACTTTACTAATTATTTGTATCATGAGCTGATTTTTTATTTATTTGACTTCTCAAATATAATTTTTTTTTATGTTAAAACAAAAAAATATCGACGAACAACCTATTTATCTTTTATAAAATCAAGACATTACCTTATTTTGCTTTTGCAAATTCTAAATTAATTTGCAAATTAACTTCTTTTCCAACTGCAGCTCCAGTAGGATCATAAGCTACACCAAAGTCAAAACGATTGATTTTTGTTGTTGCTTGGAAACCTAATTTTTCATTGCCATACCCGTCATTTGCAGCTTTACCACCATAAACAAGATTAAAGGTTACTTTTTTTGTTACGTTTTTAATGGTTAAATCTCCGATTAAAATGTAATTGTTTTTGGTGATTTTTTTAATAGACTTTGAAACAAAGGTAATTTTACCAAAAGAAGCGGTATCAAAGAAATCTGCAGATTTTAAATGGTTGTCACGTGCTTCAATTCCAGTGTTGATTGAATTGGCGTCAACAACAAAATTAAAACTTCCCGTTTCAATTTTATCTCCATCCATTTCTAAGGTACCTTCATAAGATTTAAAATTCCCATCAACAAAGGAAACACCTAAATGCTTGATTGAAAAATTTAAAAACGAATGGTAATTGTCTACTTTCCAAGTTTGTTTTTTCTGAGCAAAAGAAACTACTGAAAGTAAAAGAGCGAATGCTAAAATTAATTTTTTCATGTGTATACTGTTTAAATTTTGTTACTTATTACTATAACTCAAAAGTATACAGATGTCATACAATAAAACCTAATGTAGATTAATAAACACCTAAATGGAGAAAAATTCCATAATCAGGGTGGCTACCACAATGAAAAAATTAAATACAATTCTGAGGTGTATGGACGTAATGATCCCAAAGTGAATATTGACCCAATTGAACAAGAATATGGCCGCAAGAAGGGACAAAACAGAGCTTAACTTCAATATTTGCTCCAGGTCTGGAGTGATGATGTATACCGCTGCTAAGAAAAAGAGGTTAAAGAGGATGCCCAGCACTTCAATTTTGTAATTTAATGACCTACATGCAAAGATGCGTATGGTGAGCAAAAATAAAAAGGCAAGTAAATGCATGTTTACAAACAGAGCTGCCGTCAAATAGATTATTGTGGTTATGCCCAAGGCGTAATAGGTCTTGAGTTGAAAGATCCAAAAGCGATTGAAATATTTTGCTGTTAAGGGAATCAACAAAAGCGCGTAAGCGGCAAACATTCTGATCCCTGCCTGAACTTGGGAGATGTTGTTGCCGGGAATGATTTCACTCTGATGTGAGGTGGAAGAAAAGACCACAAAAATCAACGCATAAAAAATCATACTCCAATACAACAGAAGGTTATAATCATATAATTTTATGCGATTCAGGGTGCTCATTATATACAAAGATACTGATAAATACTAAACACAATTATAACGAAAAAAGAGAAGCTTTAGCCTCTCTTTTTCTTTATAATATAAAAATTTTTACATTTTTGTTAACCAGTTTCTCATGTTTACTTCTGAGTCGATAATTGATCTCAATTCAGCGATTGAAACACGGTCTTGTTTCATGGTATCTCTGTGTCTGATGGTTACTGTTTGATCTTCTAATGTTTGATGATCAACGGTGATACAGAATGGAGTTCCCAAGGCATCTTGTCTGCGGTAACGTCTTCCAACAGCATCTTTCTCATCATAAGCAACATTGAAATCCCATTTCAAGTCATCCATGATTTGTCTTGCTACTTCTGGTAAACCGTCTTTTTTAACCAATGGTAAAATAGCCGCTTTTGTAGGTGCTAATACAGATGGTAAACGCAATACTGTTCTTGTTGATCCGTCTTCTAAAGTTTCTTCTTGAAGGGATTTTGAGAAAATAGACAAGAACATTCTGTCCAATCCTACAGATGTTTCAACTACATAAGGTACGTATGACGCGTTGGTTTCTGTATCAAAAAACTGTAATTTTTTACCTGAGAATTTTTCATGAGCCTTCAAGTCAAAATCTGTTCTTGAGTGAATTCCTTCCAATTCTTTAAATCCAAATGGGAAATTAAATTCAATATCAGCTGCTGCATTGGCATAATGCGCTAGCTTCTCGTGGTCGTGGAAACGGTAATTTTCTTTTCCTAACCCAAGAGATAAATGCCAGTTTAGACGTGTTGTCTTCCAGTATTCATAATATTTCATTTCTTCTCCTGGCTTTACAAAAAATTGCATCTCCATTTGTTCAAACTCACGCATTCTGAAAATAAACTGTCTGGCAACAATTTCATTTCTGAAGGCTTTACCCGTTTGAGCAATTCCAAAAGGAATCTTCATACGACCTGTTTTTTGAACGTTTAAGAAGTTCACAAAAATACCTTGAGCCGTTTCAGGACGCAAATACAAGTCCATTGCAGTGTCTGCAGATGCACCCAACTTGGTTCCAAACATCAGGTTGAATTGACGCACGTCAGTCCAGTTTTTAGAACCTGTATCTGGATCAGCAATTCCAAGTTCTTCAATCAATGCTTTTACATCAGCAAGATCTCCAGACTCTAAACCACGAGCCATGCGCTCTAAAATTTCTTTTTTCTTTGACAAATACTCTACTACGCGAGGGTTTGTTGAAACAAACTCTTCTTCATTGAAGGCATCGCCAAAACGCGTACGCGCTTTTTCAATTTCTTTTTGAGCTTTTTGATAGATTTTCTCACAGTAATCTTCTATCAAAACGTCTGCTCTATATCTCTTTTTAGAGTCTTTGTTGTCAATCAATGGATCATTAAAAGCATCCACGTGTCCCGATGCTTTCCAAGTGGTTGGATGCATAAAAATTGAAGCATCAATACCTACAATATTTTCATGCATTTGAACCATGGATTTCCACCAATATTCACGGATGTTTTTCTTTAATTCTACTCCATTTTGAGCATAATCGTAAACCGCGCTCAAACCATCGTAAATTTCGCTTGACGGAAAAATAAATCCGTATTCTTTTGCGTGCGAAACTACGTTCTTAAAAATATCTTCTTGTTTTGCCATGGTGCAAAAATATAAAATTACTTTGTTCTAAATGGTAAAAATAAAAGAATAAAAGCAGAGAATTGCAGATGAACGCTGGTTTGTTTACCTTAAAGAGGAAATTTTTATGGCATGCTATGAGTTACCATTGGGGTTTAAACTTGTTGGAGGTTTTTTTTCCACGTCACTGCTGTGGGTGTGGCAGGCGGATTGCGGCTTCCCAACAGGTGATTTGCGTGTTTTGTATTCACGAAATTCCCTGGACGCAACACCACCGCTTTACCCAAAATCAAATTTACACAAAATGTTATGGGCTACTGGAGGTTGAACAGGCGGCTGCGCTTATCTATTACCACAAAAATGGATTGGTTCAAGAACTGATCAAGCACCTGAAATATCAACGGGGATTTGAGGTTGGTACTTACTTTGGATCATATTGTGGTCACCTGTGGCTAAAACACAATTCAAACCACGGGATAACGGATGTGGTCCTGGTGCCGTTGCACAAAAAAAGAGCGAAATACAGGGGCTACAACCAGGTGTTCCACTTTGGTCAAGCTCTGGCTGATGTCTTGGGGGTGAACTTTGCGCCTGAATACTTGATGCGAACCGTTGACACCAAAAGACAAACAGATCAGGATGCGGATTTTAGAAGCGGAATGAGTCATGAAAATTTCTGTGTAAACCCACAGATCAAACTTGCGGGAAATCACGTGCTGCTGGTGGATGACGTGATTACAACTGGGGCGACAATACTGGCTTGTGGACAGGCTATAAAAGTGAAATCAAACCTTAAAATTAGCCTTTTGAGTATTGCGTATACTGAGATATAAAAAAAAGCAAAATGTTTTATTTACAGTAAATAAAATGGTTATTTTGTAAATCAAACTGACCAACGCAGATGAAGCACTTAAAATACCTTCTATTCTTATTAATTTTTCCATTAATTGTCACGAACTGTGCTAAGAGAGGAACCATTACTGGTGGTGCTAAAGACACTATTCCACCCAAGATTTTAAAAAGTATTCCTGAAAATTTTTCTACAGAATTTAATGGAAAGGAAATTAAAATTTTCTTTGACGAATATATCAAGATTAAGGATGTGAACAAACAATTGATTGTTTCTCCGCCTTTAAAAAACACACCTAGCATCACTCCAATGGGGGGCGCAAGCAAAACGATTAGCATCATATTGAATGATACGTTGGCTGAAAACACGACTTATAGCTTCAACTTTGGTCAGAGCATTGTGGACAACAACGAGGAGAATCCTTTCAATCAATTTAAATATGTGATGTCTACTGGAAGTCATATTGACTCTTTATCCATTAGAGGAACTATTAAGGATGCGCGTTCCAAAAAAGTGGACAACTATGTAACGGTTATGTTGTATGAGGCTGCAACTTTTGCTGATTCTACTGTTTACAAAAAAACACCAAGATACATTACCAACACTTTGGATTCTTTGAAATTCTATGAATTGGACAACTTGAAAGCGGGATCTTACTATTTAGTAGCGCTGAAGGATGAAAACAGAAACAATTTGTATGAGCCAAAATTGGACAAGATTGGATTTTTCAAAGACCCTATCACCATTCCAAACGACACGCTTTACCAGATTGAACTGTTTAAAGAACGCCAAGCAACAGACTTTAAAAAGCCAGTGCAATTGAGCCAGAACAAATTGAATTTTGGTACTACAACACCCCCTAAAGGAGTTGAAGTTGAAGTGCACAACAACGGCAATTTATTGGCGTCAAGATTGACTCGTGTTCCTGAAAAAGACTCGTTGCAGTTGTGGATTCCTAAAATAAAGGTAAAGAATGATTCTCTTGCGATCAAGATTAAAAAAGAGGATGTGGTTAAAACATACGCTTTGAAAACCAAAGAGATGAAAACGGCTGACACGATGAGTGTGCAGCTTAACGTCAAAGAATTGAAGTTTAATGAGCCTTATGTATTCCAAGTTAATACTCCGGTTGAAAAGATAAACAAAGACCTTTTACAGGTTTTTAAAGCTGACAGCATCAACATTCCTTTTAAAATGGACTTTGACACGTTTGAAGGAAGGGGAAGTATTGATTTTGAAAAAGAGGAAAATCAGGTGTACGTGATCAAGGCGTTGCCGGGTGCAATCACTGATTTTTATGGCAGTGTGAGCGACTCCTTACAGGTGAAACTGCGCACAAAAGACTATGCGTCTTATGGAAACTTGACGTTGAACTTTACTAATGTGAGTAGATTCCCGTTTATGATTGAATTGATTGACGCTACAGAAAAAGTGCTTTTGAGCAGTTATGCTGTAAGTGACGAAAGAAAAACGTATGAGTTTATGAACATCACTCCAAACAAATATACCGTGAGAATCACGTATGATGACAATAAAGATGGGGAATGGACAACTGGAGACTTTTTACAAAAGAAACAGGCAGAAGAGATTTATTACTTCCCAATGGAACTGGATGTCAGAGCGAACTGGGAAGTAAATCAAACCATAGATTTAAAACAATAAATCCATATTACAGGATCTGAAAAAGATCTTGATCATTTAAGAAACCAAGCTTTTGAACGGCTTGGTTTTTTTTGTTATAATCCAAATGAACCATTTTAACCGCTTCTTCTTCAAATGGGGGTACTAAGTATTTCCCCATATAATCAATGGCCTGAGAATGGCCTACATATTCAAAATTTGAATGGTCAAAACCTACTCTGTTTACTGCAACAACATAGGCCATGTTTTCAATGGCACGAGCTCTTAACAGGGCGTCCCAAGCAAAGATTCGCTTTTCTGGCCAAGAGGCTACATACAAATACAAGTCTATGTTTTCATTGTTTCTTGAGAATACTGGAAAACGCAAATCATAACATACCAATGGGCAAATGCGCCATCCTTGGTAGGTAACGATGAGGCGTTGCTGTCCTGGAGCATAAAAATCTCCTTCTTTTGCAAGGCTGAATAAATGTCTTTTATCGTAGGTTTCA
The DNA here is from genome assembly GCA_018065745.1 of Candidatus Neoflavobacterium equi. Classification (GTDB taxonomy): domain Bacteria; phylum Bacteroidota; class Bacteroidia; order Flavobacteriales; family Flavobacteriaceae; genus Flavobacterium; species Flavobacterium equi. The sequence goes on from JAGHSS010000235.1 coordinate 6,571, forward strand.
AAAGAGCCGTCAGGGTAAACAAACACCAATCTATTCCAGTAATGTCCATTGTCCATCACTGCAAAACTACCGGTAATCGCGGTTTTGAATTGTTGCGACAGACGGGTGATCCACTTCATGGTTTTACCGTCCATGGTTTCTGCCACGTCTGAGGGATTCATGGTGAAACCAGTTGTAAACATTTCTGGCAACACCACCAAATCCACCTGGTCTAAACCAGATATAACGGACTCAAAATACAACCTGTTTGCTTCTGCATCTTCCCACTGTAGCGGAGCTTGTATTAATGCTATTCTCATAATGAAATAATTTTATCAAAGATATGTAAAAAACGGGAGTTCTCACCGCGTTAAGGGGGGAAGCGGCATCCTTTTGGGAGGCCCTGCCGACCAAGAGATACAGCGGACCACCTGACGTATGTGGAGCGCTAGCGAGACATGGGGAACGCCCAAAAAAAAGATACAAAAAAAGGGATGCATCAAAATGATACATCCCTTTTAGACGTTGATTTTTAAAAAAAACTATTTAAGACTCGCTTTTAAATATTCTCTATTCATACGAGCGATATTCTCTAAAGAAATTCCTTTTGGACATTCAACTTCACAAGCTCCTGTGTTTGTACAGTTACCAAAACCTTCTAAGTCCATTTGACGCACCATGTTTTGAACACGTGTTGCTGCTTCAACTTGACCTTGTGGCAATAAGGCATACTGAGACACTTTTGCTCCAACAAATAACATGGCAGAACCATTTTTACATGTTGCAACACAAGCTCCACATCCAATACATGCTGCTGCTTCAAAAGCTTTGTCAGCATCTTTTTTAGGGATCGGAATGTTGTTTGCGTCTTGTGTGTTACCTGAAGTATTTACAGAAATAAATCCTCCTGATTGTTGAATTCTATCAAAAGCAGTTCTGTCCACAATTAAATCTTTAATTACTGGGAACGCTTTTGAACGGAATGGCTCTACATAAATGGTATCACCATCTTTGAATTTTCTCATGTGTAATTGACAAGTAGTCACTCCCATTTCTGGTCCGTGAGCTCTACCGTTAATCACTAATGAACACATCCCGCAAATTCCTTCACGACAGTCATGATCAAAAGCTACTGGCGCTTTTCTCTCATTGATTAATTGTTCATTCAATTGATCTAACATTTCTAAGAAAGAACTGTCAGTAGAAACATTGTCTAATTTGTATGTTTCCAAGGCCCCTTTATCTTTAGCCCCATTCTGACGCCAAATTTTAAGAGATATATTAATTGTATTAGATGAAGCCATAATAT
>JAGHSS010000017.1 GCA_018065745.1 Candidatus Neoflavobacterium equi
GATCAAAATCTACCACAATCCCAAATGCAGCAAATCTAGAGCAGGTGTTTGTTTGCTTGAAGAACAACAAATTCCTTTTGAAACAATAAAATATTTAGATACTCCATTAGAAAAAAAAGAAATTGAACAAATAATAAAACTTCTAGGAGTTGCACCAATAGCATTGGTAAGACAAAAGGAAGCCATATGGATTGAAAACTTCAAAAACAAACAAATTACTGATGATCAAATCATTACCGCTTTAAGTACTTATCCAAAATTGATTGAACGTCCCATAGTGATCAATGGAAACAAAGCCGTTATTGCGCGTCCCACAGAGCGTATAAACGAAATACTTTAACAGTTATTTAAGATATTATAATTAAACCTTTAAGATAATATTTTGTCTAATTTGAAATACCAAACGAATTAAAACATGAAGAATTTAATGAAAGTCCTCCAATTGGTCTTACTTTTTGTATCACTTAGCACATTTGCTCAAGGAGGTCCAAAATTTACCATCTCTGGAAGGGTTATTGAAAAAACAACCAATCAACCGTTAGAATATGCTAGTGTATTGGTTTTTAATGCAAACAATCCAAGTATTTCAGATGGTGTACTAACAAATGAAAAAGGAGAGTTTAGTATCGCAATGCCAGCAGCCACTTACAATATTAAAGTGGAGTTTTTAGGATTTAAAACAGTTGAATTAAATGGTAAAAACATTGCTAGTGATACTTTTTTAGGAACAGTTTATGTTGCTGAAGACTCTAAAATGCTTCAAGAAGTTGTCGTTATTGCTGAACAAAAATCAGTAGAGATTAAACTAGATAAAAAAATCTATAACGTTGGTCAAGACATGACAGTTAAAGGTGGAACTGCAAGTGACGTCTTAGACAATGTACCATCTGTTGCTGTTGATCAAGAAGGTAATGTATCTTTGAGAGGTAATGATAATGTAAAAGTTTTAATTGACGGTAAACCATCAGGTATTTCTGGTGATATTTCAGATGTATTAAAATCTTTGCCTGCTGATGCAGTATCTAAGGTAGAGGTTATCACCAATCCATCTGCAAGATATGAAGCTGAAGGTGGTGCTGGTATCATCAATATTGTATTGAAAAAAGGTAAAGCTCAAGGAATTAACGGTTCTATTTCTGGAACAGTTGGTGATCCAAGAAATTACAGATTAAATGGTAATGTAAACTTCAGAGGGGAGAAATATAACTTCTTTACTAATTTAGGATACAACAATGATATGAGCCCAGGTGTTTCTAAAAGGAATGCGACTTATTTAAACAACCTTGGAGAAATTAACAGTTATATGACTGAAGACAGAAAAACTAAAAGAGGACGCGAAGGTCATAACTTGGACTTTGGTTTGGACTTGTTCTTGACAAAAAGTATCACTTGGACCAACTCTGTGAGCTTGAGAAACCACGGTGGTAGTAGTGATGCGAATGTTGGATATGTAAATACAGATGCAAACCGCAATCTAAATTACTTGAGAAACCGTATTTCTGACGAAAACAACGATAGAAAAAGTGTTGATTACAGCACAAGATTTGAAAAGAATTTTGCTAAAGACGGACATAAATTAACTGTTGACGGTACTGTTTCTACAAACAGCAACTATGAGGCATCTGTAATTAATGACGAAACTCAAGGTTCTTACTATAAATTATTGAATGAAAGAACGGTTAACAATCAAAGTCAAGATCGTCTTGTAGGATCAGTTGATTATGTATTGCCAATTGGTAAAGGAAGTCAGTTTGAAGCAGGTTACCGCATTTCAAATACAAATTTAGTTACTGACTTTAAAGTGGATTCACTTTCTAACAACAGTTGGGTAACTAATGATTTTTACACCAATACTTTTGAATACAAAGAGCGTATCCATGCGGTTTACACGCAATTTGGATCTAAAATCAACAAATTCTCTTACTTATTAGGATTGCGTTGGGAAGATTCAAGAATCAATGTGAATGAATTAATTTCTGAGGATTACAACACTAAGAAATACAATAACTTCTTCCCATCTGCTTTTGTGTCTTATGAATTAAATGACGACAGCAATGTGTCTTTGAGCTACAGTAGAAGAATTAACAGACCAAGAGGAAGAATGTTGAATCCATTCTCAAACTACTCAAGTAACATCAATTTGTTTCAAGGTAATCCAGACTTAGATCCATCCATGACAGATGCAATTGATTTTGGATACATGACTAAATTTGGAAGAAAAACAACTTTTAATGCTTCTGCATATTTAAACAAAACAACAGACGCTTATCAATTTGTATCTCGTGAATCAGGAAGTTTTGTTGATGGTATTCCAGTAATTTTAAGCTCTCCAATAAACTTGGCAACTGAATACAGATATGGTACTGAAATTAATGTTGGATACAATCCTTACAAATGGTGGAAATTAACTGCAAATGTGAATGCTTACAGAAGTATTTCTGAAGGAGATTATACTTACATCAACTTTATTGGAGAAGAAGTAACTCAAAATTTTGACAATGAAACATTCGCTATGAATGGTAGATTAACATCAAAAGTTTCTTTGCCTTGGAAAATTGACTGGCAAACAAACATCAGTTACAGAGCGCCAGAAAAAACAGCTCAAGGGAAAGTAAAATCTGAAACAGGAATGAACCTTGCATTGAGCAAAGATGTATTGAAAGACAACGGAACTATTGCGTTAAACGTTAGTGATGTTTTCAACTCAAGAAAGAGAAGAATGGAAACTAACTTAGCAACAGTAATGACAACGTCAGAAATGCAGTGGAGAACACGTCAAGTGAACTTAACTTTCACTTACCGTTTCAACAAAAAGAAAAACGAAAGAGAACGTCAAATGAACCGCGAAGAAGGTGGGGAAGAAATGATGGGTATGTAATATATACAACAAAAAAGAGGGGATTTCCAAATGGAAATCCCCTCTTTTTTTTAATATAAATCAAATGTTATTCTTCTTTCTGACCCATCATCATTAAAAAGGATTTCAAAAATTCATCAATCTCACCATTCATTATGCCATCAACATCACTGGTTTCATATCCTGTTCTGACATCTTTAACTAATTTGTAAGGATGCATAACGTAGTTTCTGATTTGTGAACCCCATTCAATTTTCATTTTATTGGATTCAATTTCATCTCTTTTAGCTTGACGTTTCTTTAATTCAATTTCATACAATTGTGATTTCAACAATTGCATTGCTTTTGTTTTATTGTCTAGCTGAGATCTTGTTTCAGAATTTTCAATGATAATTCCCGTTGGATGGTGACGCAAACGAACTGCAGTTTCCACCTTGTTTACATTTTGTCCCCCTGCTCCACTGGATCTCATGGTTTCCCAAGAAATATCTGATGGAGAGATTTCAATCTGTATGGTATCATCTGCCAATGGATAAACATAAACAGAAGCAAAAGAAGTATGTCTTTTACCATTGCTGTCAAAAGGGGAAATGCGCACCAATCTGTGTACTCCATTTTCTCCTTTCAAATATCCAAATGCATATTCTCCTTCAAATTCCAAAGTAACCGTTTTAACACCAGCTACCTCTCCTTCTTGGAAATTGAGTTCTTTTATTTTGAATCCTTGTTTTTCACCCCACATTAAATACATTCTCATCAACATGGCTGCCCAATCACAACTTTCTGTACCTCCCGCACCTGCTGTAATTTGTAACACGGCACTCAGACTATCCCCTTCATCAGACAACATATTTTTAAATTCTAAATTTTCAATATGTGTTGATGCAAGTTGAAAAGCATCGTCTAATTCTTCTTCAGAAAGATCACCTTCTTTATAGAAATCATAGGCCAATTGCAATTCATCAGCTAAAGCAACAGCTTTGTCATAGTCTTCAATCCATTTTTTCTTAGATCTCAGGGCTTTAACAATGGCTTCAGCTTCTTTTGCATTGTTCCAGAAATCTGGTGCAAAGGTCTGTTCTTCCTCATTTGTTACTTCAATAGACTTCTTTTCGATGTCAAAGATACCTCCTTAGTGCTCCGAGGCGCTCAATAATGTCCTTAATCTGTTCGGTATTAACCATAATATTTGTAGTTTTACAAACACAAAAATAGTCATTCCTTTTTAGAATATGGAAATTAATTTAACAAGCGACACAGTAACAAAACCATCGCCAGAAATGTTGCAATTTATGCTGCGTGCAAAAGTTGGTGATGATGTTTTCAATCAAGACCCTACAGTTATAGAATTACAAAATTCTGTGGCTAATTTGTTTGGCAAAGAAGCTGCTTTATTTTTCCCTTCTGGCACCATGGCCAACCAAACCGCAATCAAATTGCATACCCAACCTGGGGATCAATTGATCTGTGATAAATGGTCACATGTATATTTATATGAATCTGGTGGAGCGGCCTTTCACAGTGGGGTTACCTGCGCCACAATTGACGGATCCAGAGGAATGATCAAAGCGGTACAAATTGCAGAGCGCATAACCAATCCTGCGGCTTTTTATGAGCCTAGAACTTCATTGGTTTGTATTGAAAATACAACCAATAAAGGCGGTGGTGCGTGTTATGATATAGAAGAGTTAAAACGCATCAAAACACTTTGTGATAAAAATGGCCTTAAAATGCATTTGGACGGTGCCCGTTTATGGAATGCATTGGTAGCAAAAAGACAACATCCAAAAGTTTTTGGAGAATTGTTTGACACCATTTCTGTGTGCTTGTCAAAAGGTTTGGGAGCTCCGGTTGGATCACTATTGATTGGAGATCGTGAAACGATTCAACGTGCTGTACGCATCAGAAAAATGATGGGTGGAGGAATGAGACAAATTGGATATTTGGCTGCTGCAGGTATTTATGCTTTGCAACACAATGTATCTCGATTAGAAGAAGACCATGTTCGTGCTAAAGAAATTGGTGCATTGTTAGCTCAATTGTATTGGGTGGATGAAGTTGAGCCGGTGGAAACAAACATTGTGATCTTCTCTCTTAAACCAAAATATGAGGCACAATATATCATGGAAAAATTAAAGAGCAACAACATATATATAAGTGAACTTGGAAAAAACAAATTGCGCATTGTTACGCATTTGGATTACAGACAAGTGATGCACTCTTATGTGATTGAACGTTTGAAACGCATTGATATGTAAACCATGTAAATACTACAAAATAAAAAGCCCCCAAATAGAATCTTCTATTTGGGGGCTTTTTTAGGGTTGTTATTTATGTTTTATTCTAGAACTGCGTTAGCGGGTGCAGCGGCATCCTTTTGGAAGGCCATGCCGACCAAAAGATAAAGCGGAACACGCGACTTTTACAAGCGTAGCGAGGTAAAAGAAACGCCAAAAAAAAACATAACTAAATCTATAAATATCTTTCTTTAAAAACCTGTAAATGGTGCTTTTCATGACCTATTAATATCCAACCTATGGCAGCTACATTGTAATTGAAAACACTTGCAGATCCCACTTGTGATAAAGCTTCTTGATCAAAAGATTTAAACATTTGAATTGTAGAGTGTCTTGCCATGGAATACTCTTCTAGCAATCCTTTTAACGGTCTTGTTGAAGCCTGATTTGAAACGGTATTTGCAAAGAGATTTTCATCAAATCCCAAAAGCGTTTGAGGGTCTTTTCTGGCAATACTCAAGGCTCTGTAGGAATACACACGCTCACAATCTATCAAGTGCTGAACAATCTCTTTTATGGTCCATTTTCCTGGAGCATAACGGTAATCAAATGCATGCATGGGAACGTCTTGTACAAAATGTATGGTTTCATGCAATGAAATTTCCAAGCTTTCCAAAAGGTTATATTCTTTGGGTACTAAATCTAGATAAGATTGGAAATAATCTGAATATACTAATGGGATTTCCATATTATTTAAGTCCGCTTTCCAACCATGCTTTGTATGCAGAAACTTCTGGCATATACCCAACTGGCTTGTTCGCATCTACTCCATTTTCATCTAAAACAACATAGTATGGTTGGGCATTTGCCTTGTAACGGGTAATTTGAAAATCACTCCATTTGTTACCAATAGTTTTGATGGTCTTACCAGTTTCTGAAGACACATATTTTTGGTCTTCTGGTAATTCTTTTTTGTCATCTACATAAAGTGAAATGATGACAAATTTATCTTTCAATAGATTTAAAACTTCAGGTTTTGACCAAACCATATCTTCCATACGTCTACAGTTGACACAGGCAAAACCGGTAAAATCTAATAATATCTTTTTTTGACTTGCTTTGGCAAACGCCAATCCTTTTTGGTAATCTGTAAAAACAATCAGATTGTGTGCGCCTCTTTTTGCACCTTCTGGAAGGGCTTCTTGAGTTGTAGAAACGGTTGAAACACCAAATCCATTTGGACTCTCACTGTAGGTCATTGGTGGTGGAAAACCTGATATCAATTGCAATGGCGCTCCCCAAAGTCCCGGAATCAAATACAAAGTAAATGCTGAAACTAAAAGGGCTAAATACAGTCTTCCCACTGAGATACGCTCTACTTTTGTATAGTCATGTGGCAGGTATAATTTACCAAATAAATATAATGCCCATGCTGCAAAAATTACGATCCAAATAATCAAAAATAATTCTCTAGTCAACCAGTGTAGTTGCAGCACTAAATCTGCGTTTGACAAAAATTTAAATGCCAAAGCCAACTCCAAGAATCCAAGAGAAACTTTTACTGAATTTAACCATCCACCAGATTTTGGCAATGTATTTAACCAACCTGGGAAAAGTGCAAACAACATAAATGGCAAGGCTAATGCAGATGAAAATCCAACCATACCTACCAAAGGCGCAATACCTCCTTTAGAAGCTGCTTGTACTAACAGGGTACCCACAATAGGACCTGTACAAGAAAATGATACAATAGCCAAAGCTAATGCCATAAATAAAATACCGACTATACCACCACGATCCGCTTGTTTATCCACTTTGTTGGCCCAAGAATTTGGCAACATAATTTCAAAAGCTCCAAGAAATGAGGAGGCAAAAATAACGAGTATTACAAAGAATATGATATTGAAATATACATTTGTTGAAAGTGCATTTAATGCATCAGCTCCAAAAATACCTGTGACAATTAAACCTAAAACTACATAAATCACGATAATTGAAAGTCCGTAAATAATGGCATTTCGAACCCCTTGTGCCTTGGATTTACTTTGTTTTGTAAAGAAAGAAACCGTCATTGGGATCATTGGGAACACACATGGAGTCAATAAGGCTACAAATCCTGAACCAAATGCCAATAGAAAAATGGTCAACAAGCTTTTGTCATCCTCTGGCGCTTCTGTAGTTTCTACTGTTGTTTCAACATCTGTTGATTTTGATACTGTAGTTGTATCTGCAGAAACCGTAGTCGTCGTGTCTAAGCTTGCGTTATCCTGAAGGTTTTCAGCAGTGTCCTGAGTTGTAATTGCAGACGCAACAACTTCTGGAATTGCAAAATTAAACGTTTCATCTTGTTGAATACAAGACTCTTTGCAGACTTGATATTCCAAGCCTACTTTAATATTTTTTACTTTAGAATTGACAATTTTTACAGTCTGTCTGAACTGCGCCTGATTTTCAAATAAATATTCGTCAACCTCAAAAATGTCATTATAAACCTTTTTATATGGAGATTCAATAGTTTTACCAACTAAGTTGTAATTTCCTTTGGATTCTTGATAGTCAAATACAGCTGGAAGGGATCCTCCATCTGGCGTAAACTGAGAAAACATATGCCACCCTTTGTCTATCGTAGCTTGAAAAATCAAAACAAATTCTGTGTCTGATTTCTTCTCTATAGATGTTTTCCATTTGACTGGATTTATTATCTGTGCCCAACTACTGTTGATGGTAACAGCGAATAAAAGTAAAAAAAAGAGTATTTTTTTCATTCTAAAACTTGTAATTTAATTGTATTAATGGTTGTATCGTTTGCTGAGAAACGAGCATCTTGCCTGTGCCCGATAACCCATATAATCTCATTATTTTGGCTTAATATCCAACAATCATCTTTCTCAAATTGTGAAAACTTTTCATCTTTGAAGTATTTTGATAATTTCTTTTTGCCGTTAAGACCTAGTGGATAAAAATAGTCAGCCGTTTGCCATTTTCTTATACACAAAGGAAACTTTAACTTATTTTTATCAAATAAAGCAGTTTTTTTAGAAACTTGCGTGTTTTCTTCTAACACATTCGCTTTAACAGCTATAAATGGTACCCTTTCAAAATCTTCCCAACTTTCAATGACATAGGAAATCTCTGGATTTTCATCTTTTGGTCTTAAAACCAGATAATCTCTATCTTTTAATAAAATATGGGTTGGACTGCTTACCATCTTACCGGATTGCTTGTCTTTTAATGTATAAATATCATTCCAAGCAGTAAATCCATAAGGTTTTAAAAAGGCATATAAAAAGGCTTCAGAAGCCTTATGCTCATTTAAGGCAACAATGTGTAACTTGGTCAATTCCCTTTCTTTTGAAACTACCGTTTTTTCAATTTGTGAAATGGCGGTGTTGACCAAATCCTGAGATTGCTTTAAATGTTGCAGTGTATCTTGAAAGACACTCAAAAATTGAGGGTTCAAATCTTTTAAAATAGGAACCACTTGATGTCTCAATTTATTTCTAAAATATTTTGTTGAAGCATTGCTGCTGTCCTCCTTCCAAGAAATATTGTGCTGTGTAGCAAATGTCGCTATATCCTCCCTTGAAAAAGGCAATAATGGTCTGACAATAAAACCATTTTGAACAGGGATCCCCTGCAAACCTTCCAAACCTGTCCCGCGAGTCAGGTTGATCAAAAAGGTCTCAACGACGTCATCTGCGTGATGAGCTGTCAAAACAAAATCACAATTTTGAGCCAAGCGGACTTTTTCAAACCATTCATATCTCAGTTTTCTGGCTGCAATTTGTATGGATAATTGATGGTCTGCCGCATAGGTATTGGTGTCAAAAAATATACTTTCAAAAGGAATATTTCTAGATTTTACATAATCCGATAAAAATGCTGTTTCTAGATCTGACTCTGCTCCTCTCAATTGAAAATTACAATGAGCAACGACAATGTCCAGATTCAATTCTTGAAAGAGATGCAACAAAACCATGCTGTCAACGCCTCCTGAAACCGCTAGAAGCAATTTTTTATTTAAAAGAAAAGGCAGGCTTTCTTGTATGTGATTTTTAAATGCAGTCCACATGATTAATGAGAATAAATGATAACAAATTTACTACTTTCTATTGGGTTGAAAGCACATTTATCATGGCTTTAGCTTTTAATAGGCATTCTTCATATTCTGCTTCAGCAGCCGCCTCACTTGTAATGGCACTGCCAACACTAAAGGAAACATATTTTTTTTGGGCGTTATAATAAATTGATCTGATGACCACATTAAAATCAAAATCTCCATCTGGAGTAAAATACCCCAAGGCACCACTGTAAAGGCCTCTCTTGGACTCTTCTAATTCTTCAATGATTTTCATTGCTTCAATTTTTGGAGCTCCGGTCATACTTCCCATTGGGAAGGTGGTTTCTAAAACGTGCACAGCACTGTATGCACTATCTAGTGTAGAGGTGATGGTTGAAATCATCTGATGTACTTGTTCAAAGGTGTAAATTTTACATAATTCTTTGACTTCTACACTTCCTTTGGTTGCCGTTTTTGACAGGTCATTGCGGACCAAATCAACGATCATGACATTTTCTGAACGTTCTTTTGGATTGTTTTCCAATTGAGACACAAGCCATTCATCTTCTTCTATTGACTGCCCCCTTTTGGCAGTACCTTTTATGGGTTGTGAAACTAATTGACTCCCTTTTTTTTGCAAATAGCGCTCTGGAGATGCACAACATGTATAATTTTTCTCCTGTCTAAAGAATGCTGCAAATGGAGGATGAGATAAAGTATTTAACTGATTGTAAACTTGCAAAGGATTTATGTCTGCATGCTCAGAAAAAAACTCCATACAAAAATTAGCCTCATAAACATCCCCTTTTTGGATGTAGTCTTTTAATCGATTGACGCGATTGACATATTCCGCTTTATTGAGTTTAGCTGAAATTGAAAGATTTGGTTTTGACAGGAAATCAACCAAAAACGTTTGATTAATATCAGACAAATCATATTCAATCTCATCTGCTACAAAATTTAAATAGTGAATTACAACAGCATCTTTTTCAAAGAAAAAAAGGCGTTTTGGCTGAAAGAAAAATAAATCAGGAAATTCCAAACCATCGTGATTTGACGAATGTAAATTTTCCAATCCATTTTTTAAATCGTATCCCAAATATCCAAACAACCAATCTTTGGCATTTTTAAAATATCCTTCCAACTCCAAAAATCCATTAGTAGCGTCTGTCTTCAAACTTGTGAAAGCGTCAACAGCCAATACAGATTCAAATTGACTGTAAGCATCTGGATACATATTAGAATCATAATATGCGATTTCTGTAAATTGTTGTGCCCACTGAAGTGCTTTTTTCTTGAATAAAGAAACATCCTGTAATGGTAGTGTAATTGTTGTTCTCAACAGATTTTGTAGGTATAAATAAAAGGTGACTTATTGTAATTTTTTTATGTATTCAGGAGTAATGACATTAAAGTCATCAATAATAACAGATGCTAAAGACAAATCTTGTTTTTTTGTATTTGCACTAATGTATCCAACGCAGAATATACCAGCATCAAAAGCCGCTTTAATCCCATTAGTTGAATCCTCAATGACAATGCAAGCTGATTTTGGATGCATGGAAAGCGAAGCAGCATGCAAGAAAATGGCAGGGTCTGGTTTGGATTTTACAAAATCTTCCCCGCTAACCTTATGTAAAAAATAACGATCTAAATTAAACCGCTTAAACACCCTATCAATCGTAGTTTTTGCAGCAGAGGATGCTAAAATTAAATCAAAACCTGCATCATATAACGATTTGATTAACTGTTCTACTCCATCAATCAGATACAAGTCTTCTTTAAGATCAAAAGCCTCATAAAAAAGAGAACGCTTGCGCAAAACCATCTCCTGAACTTCAAAATCAAGCTGAAAAAGATCTTTTATTTTCTGATATACATTTTTTGTAGAGTTTCCAGTAAATGTGGAAAACAATTCTTCAGAAACAGAAATCCCCATTTCTTCAAAATGTTTGTAGTAAGCAAATTTGTGAACCGGTTCAGAATCAATGATGACGCCATCCATGTCAAATATTACAGTTTGTATCATTATAGTTATTGTGTTGTTTGGAACAAATTTAATAATTAAATGAGGAATATACCGACGAGTTGGTTTAAAATTAAATATTGAACAAGGAGTTACTTTATAAACCTTAAAAAAAAGCTACATTTGCTTCTTAATAGTGCATCTTTATCAAGATTGGAAGAAGAAGAAAAAAAATTCATACAACGTTTAAAAAATTCTAAAACGCAAAACCAAGCGTTTGAAGAACTTGTATCTTCTTACCAAAAAAAATTATATGACCACATCAGACAAATCGTATTGGGACATGAGGACACCCATGATGTGCTACAGAATACATTCATAAAAATCTTTAATCACATAGAACACTTTCAAGAAGACAGCAGATTATTTACTTGGATGTACAGAATAGCTACGAATGAATCTTTAAATTTCCTGAAAAGCAAGGCGACAAAGTTTGGATTGACTACTGAAGCGCTACAAGAACATATGGTTGCTGATCTAGTTACTGATGATTTATATAGTGGGGATGAAATTGCACATAAATTACAAATGGCGATTGCCAAGCTACCAGAAAAGCAACAATTGGTATTTAAAATGAAGTATTTTGAAGAATTAAAGTATGAAGAAATATCCCAAATTCTGGAAACTTCTGTTGGCGCTTTGAAAGCCTCTTACCACCATGCGGTCAAAAAAATTGAACTTTTATTAGAAGACCATTAAACCATTCTACTTTTAAATTGTCTAAGAATTATGAAACCTTTTGATTTGCATACACATAATAAAATTAATTCTGGATTTAAAACTCCAGAAGGATACCATGCGCAATTGACACAACAAATTGTTGCGAACTGCATCAAAGATTCAAAAAAGAAATCCTTTGTATTTACATTACCTAAATTGGGTTGGGCGGCAGCTGCATCACTTTTAATTGCTGGATTTATAACGTACCAAATGATGGAGCGTCAAAACGAGGCTAAACTGTCGTCAGCAGATTTGGAATATTACTTAATATCCAACACTTCTGAAGAGGACTTAAGCAAGTTGTTAAATCAAGAGGATATCAATCAACTGGAAAATGCGATTACTTTAAACAAAGAGGAAGTATCTCATTATATAGAAAATTATAGTGAACATTATTAAACTAGAGCGCTTATGAAATTGAAATATGCACTATTATTAATTCCTTTTTTAATAACTCAATTGGGGTTTGCACAGGCATCTGCTGAAAAGCTGCAACAAATTAAGCAACTTAAAATTGGTTTTATCACGACTGAAATTGATTTGACAACAAGTGAATCTACCAAATTTTGGCCCGTTTACAATGAGTATCAAGACCGCATTTTAGATTTGATACAACGAAGAAATTCCACCTATGACAAGAATATAAAGGGTAAAAACGTAGATAAACTCAGTGAAACTGATGCTAAAAAAGTATTGGAAGAAATGGAGGAATACGAATCCAAAATTTTGGATTACAAACAAAAAATGAACAGTGCTTTGGAACCGATTATCGGGTCTGTAAAAACAATAAAATTGCGCATCGCAGAAGAGAATTTCAAACGCAAATTGTTAAATCAATATCGCAAAAATAAATAAACCACGAAAGTGGTTTTTTTTATGACAAATTCTTAAATTAAGCTGTTATTTGAATGTAATTTAAAACTATGAAAAACATTAATATACTGGACCTTTCACAATTCAATGAAGCTGATTTTGGTCAAGAGTTTTACATAAATACCATTGAAAATCACATAAAACAAACCCACCTCCACATAGATAAACCCCACAAACACAATTTTTATGTAACGGTTTTATTCACTAAAGGTTCCGGAAAACACGAGATTGATTTTGTCAATTATGACATTGTTCCAGGTAGTGTGTTCTTTTTAAATCCTGGACAGGTACACCACTGGGAGCTTAGTGCTGATATTTCTGGGTATATATTTTTTCACACTCAATCCTTTTTTGAGAAAGATTTCACCCACAACCACATTCACAATTTCCCGTTTTTCTACCATCAACAGAATTATGCTAAAATTGATTTAGAAGGTAGAAACACCTTGTACATCACCAGTCTCTTTATTTCAATTTACAACGAGAATAAAATTGACTTATCCTTTAGAGCTGAGAAAATTATAACACTGATTCATCTGATCTATATTGAATGCAGCCGTTTGTATTTTGAGAAAAATTTACCAGAACAAATAGTTCAAAATGGGTATGCGAGAAAGTTTAAAAGCTTTCAGGATTTGGTTGAACAACATTACAAAACAGAAAAGAGTGCATCTCAATATGCATCATGGTTACACATGAGTGCCAAACATCTCAATAGGATCATTCAAAACATCATTGGAAAAACAACCACTGAATATATTATCGAACGGGTGATGTTAGAGGCAAAAAGAGAGATGATACATCAAAAGAAAAACCTCAATGAAATAGCACTGGATTTAGGTTATGACGATTATGCCTATTTCAGCAGATTATTTAAAAAACATTTTAACGAAAACCCTTCAGATTTTATTAATCGATATCCATAAAAATATACGATATAATTTATTATCTTTGAAGACTGAAATAAAAACAATGAGATTACACAGAAACTTAGTATTTACGGTTATTGATTCGTTAATGGCTATTTTTAACGAAGGACAATATGCTGACAAAGTTGTTGCGATTGCCTTAAAAAAGGATAAAAGATGGGGAAGCAGCGATAGAAAATTTGTTGCGGAAACTATATATGAAATGGTACGTTGGAAAAGACTTTACTCAGAAATTGTAGAGATTCGCGAACACTATTCAAGAGACAATGTATGGAAAATGTTTGCTGCATGGGCAACATTAAGAGGATATACACTTCCAGACTGGAGGTATTTTGAAAGTACCCCATCAAGAAAAATCAAAGGAAGATTTGATGAGCTTTCTAAAAACAGAGCCATCAGAGAATCTATTCCTGACTGGATGGATGCTTTAGGAGTTGCAGAATTAGGAGAAGATGTTTGGACAAAAGAGTTAAAAGCTCAAAACCAACAAGCTCGCGTAATTTTGAGAGTCAACACCTTGAAAACAACAAAAGAAAAATTGCGTTCTATATTAATGGATTTAGACATTGATACTGAATTTGATGAAAATTACCCAAGTGCTTTAATTCTTAAAGAGCGTGCTAATGTATTCATGACACCTGCATTTAAAGAAGGTTTGTTTGAAGTACAAGACGGTTCTTCTCAGTTAGTTGCTCCATTTTTGGATGTACAGCCTGGAATGCGCGTAGTTGATACTTGTGCAGGTGCAGGTGGAAAAACACTACACCTTGCTTCTTTGATGGAAAACAAAGGACAATTGATTGCAATGGATTTATATGAAAGTAAATTGAATCAATTGAAATTAAGAGCTAGAAGAAATGGTGTGCACAATGTAGAGCCTAGAGTTATTGAAGGTACAAAAACTATCAAAAAATTATATGAGAAAGCTGATCGTGTTTTGATTGATGCACCATGTAGTGGATTGGGAGTTTTGAAAAGAAATCCAGATAGCAAATGGAAACTTCAACCGGAGTTCATTGACAACATCAAAAAAACTCAGGCAGAAGTTTTAGAAAACTATGCTAATATTGTAAAACCAGGAGGAAAACTTGTATATGCTACTTGTTCTATCTTACCTTCTGAGAATCAAGAACAAGTGGAACGTTTCTTACAAACAGAAGTAGGTAAAAACTTTACTTTTGAAAAAGACAAAAAGGTTCTTGCTTGCGAATCTGGATTTGATGGTTTTTATATGGCTCAGTTTACCAAAAAATAAAAACTACCTAATCACCAAAAAACTATGAAAAAAATTACCCTACTACTCGCATTATTTGCAACCTCCGTAATTTTTGCCCAACAACAAGCCTACTACAATGGAATTGATTTCAATTTAAATGGACAGGCTTTAAAACAAGCTTTATCGACAAAAATAACAAGCACACATACAAGAAGTTTGTCTTATGGTGACCTTTGGAATTTGTATGCACAAACAGATAAAGCTGAAAACAACTCAAGTCACGTTGTCTTGATCTATGGATGGGAAAACGGAACAGACGCTGATGTAACAAATGACAGAACCAGACTAGCTACAAATCACGGTGGTAATAATGGTCAGTTTAATAGAGAACACGTTTTTGCTCAATCACTAGGAACTCCAGCACTTGGAGAAAGTGGAGCAGGATCTGACGGACATCATTTAAGACCTGCTGACGTTCAAAGAAACTCTTCAAGAGGTAATTTGAAATTTACAACAGGAACAGGAAATTCAAGAGCTAATAACGGCGGTTGGTATCCTGGTGATGAATGGAAAGGAGATGTTGCACGTATCATCATGTATACCTATTTAAGATACCCTACACAATGTTTGCCTACAAATGTGGGAATTGGAAGTTCAAGCGGTACAGGTGACGCAATGATTGATTTATTTTTGAGATGGAATGCTGAAGATCCGGTTTCTGCGCTTGAAATTCAACGCAACGATTATTTAGCAAACAGATCAAATACTTATGGTCAAGGAAATAGAAATCCTTTCATTGACAATCCATATCTTGCTACTAAAATTTGGGGAGGTCAGGAAGCAGAAGATCGTTGGGGTACTCTAGGAACTACTTCACAATATGTGGCGTACTCAGTTTACCCAAACCCAACTGACACAGGAGAGGTAAATATTGTATCTCAAAATGCTGTTGATCAAATTCAAGTTATTGACATTAAAGGTCAGGTTTTAAAAAACTATACTTTTGATGGAGAAACTGAAATTAAAATAAACATTAAAGAATTTACTCCTGGAGTATATTTCTTAAAGATTATAGGTAACCAAGGAGTAACTACTCGCAAGGTTATTCTAAACTAGTCTTTCATTTTTATATTTATACCTAAGCGGTCTCTAATTTTTTTAGAGATCGCTTTTTTTTGTGTTGTTAAAATTTATGTTAATATCCATTTATTTGAATACATTTGCACCCTTGATGCATTTTAATCT
>JAGHSS010000360.1 GCA_018065745.1 Candidatus Neoflavobacterium equi
TTGTAATAGTTTACGTTCTGTTGAATTAGCAATATATCAGTAGCGGGGTTGAAGCCGGTCTCATATATTTAGATGCTAAACTACTTCCTGCCTCAGCAGGCGTGCAACAAAAACTTAGATTTTTTAATAATAAGTAAATATTAACGTTTAGAGAATTGGAATCTCTTACGAGCTTTCTTCTGACCGAATTTCTTACGCTCAACCATTCTAGGGTCACGAGTCAATAATCCTTCTGGTTTCAAGATTGCTCTGTTTTCAGCATCAACTTCACACATAGCTCTTGCAATTGCCATACGCACTGCTTCAGCTTGTCCAGTTGTACCTCCACCATATACATTAACTTTTACGTCAAAGTTTGCTGCATTCTCTGTCATTGTCATAGGTTGCATCACTTTGTACTGTAATGTAGCAGTTGGAAAGTAAGTTGTGAAATCTTTTTTGTTTACTGTGATAGTTCCCGTTCCTTTAGAAACGTAAACACGTGCTACAGCAGTTTTTCTTCTACCGATTTTGTGAATTACTTCCATTACTTAAGATCGTTTAAGTTTACAGTTTTAGGTTGTTGAGCTGCATGTTTGTGCTCTCCGCCAACATTTACATTTAAATTACGGAATAATTGTGCTCCTAATTTGTTTTTAGGCAACATTCCTTTTACAGCTTTCTCTACTAATAATGCAGGGTTTTTCTCTTGCATAACTTTAGCAGTTAAACTTCTTTGTCCTCCTGGGTAACCTGTGTGACGGATGTAAGTCTTGTCATTCAATTTGTTTCCAGTAAGGTTGATTTTTTCTGAGTTGATAATGATTACATTATCTCCACAGTCCACGTGAGGTGTATAATTTGGTTTGTATTTACCTCTCAAAAGCATCGCTACTTTTGAAGCTAAACGTCCCAAGTTATGTCCTTCAGCATCTACAACAACCCATTCTTTCTGAACAGTTGCTTTGTTTGCTGATACAGTCTTGTAGCTTAAATTTTCCACAATAAAATATATTTAATTAAACATTCCAAACCCAATTAAGGGAGTGCAAAAGTACAATTAATTATTTATTAAACAAATTCTAGTGTTTATAAATAGCGTTTTTTAATTGTAAATTCACTTTTTAATTCAAAAAAGACGCAGCTAATCCCGCAATCCCATTTTAAATCCTTATCTTTTAAACGATTATCGCTTTTTTGTAAATCTGATTTTACTCCCACTTTGATGCAACGTCATCCCCTCAGGGTCAAAGACCATCTTGATGGACGCAGGTGCAAAAGTGAATGTCTGTGCATCCTCTGCCTGAAGCGGGAAAGACCCCTGTCCTGTGGCTTGCGCGTGCAATTGATTGTCTCTCAACACAATCTCAATGTCCATTGGAAAGGATGCCGTGTTGTATGTCCCCACATAAGGTAGCATTTCTGCTGTTGTGATGTCATAACTTTTGAACGATGGAAATTCATAAGGCAATTTGTAATATATGGACATAATTCCCAAATTTAACGCCGTCCCATCTGTTTCCAATCCATTGGTGATTTGAGAAATTCCGAATTTTTCCTTTGGGTAATAGGCCATCAACGTTTCAAATTTGTCAATGCGGCCGTTGTGCCCATAAAATAATCGCTCCCCAAATTTAAAGGGAACAATTCCCAAGCCATAGCCGTCCTTGATGGTGATCATCTGTTCCAAACTCGCGGCAGAAACCAATTTGTTTTCAAACAATCCATTCATGAATAAGGTCAAATCATTCGCGGTGGAAACAATTCCTCCAGCGCCAATAGGCAGGTTGTTGTCTGATTCAGGTACCGCTTCCCATTGCTTGTTGTTGTACACATAACTGCGCTGATCCAATTTTGAAAATTGGTTTTTCAAGGTGGGGTAGTTGGTATATTTTAGATTTACCTTTTTACAGATTCTATTCTGTAAGTTGGTATTATAACTCAAATTTGTCACCTCTTCAATGATGTAACTCAACAAAATGAAATTGGTGTTGGAATAGGCCGCCTTGGTATTTGGCTCAAAATCTGAGGCATACCCTTCCATTTTTTTAAGGAGCTGTGCCTTGGTATATTTCTTGTAAAAATCTGTAGTCGCGTCTGCATTGACCAGGTCTGGAATCCCACTTCTGTGACGCAACAAATCCTCAATGCTGATGTGCTTGGCATTTTTTATGTGCGGGTAGAATTTTGACAAGGCGTCAGAAAGCTTTAGTTTCTTTTCTTCAACCAATTGCATTATTAAGACAGCAGTAAACGTTTTAGACGCTGAACCAATGCGATACCTACTTTCATCTGTTGGCTGGTCTTTTGCAGGGAGCAGTGGATCGCCAAAAGTTTTTTGATACACCTTCTTAGCGCCCAGTCTCAGGCTGACCTGACCCATCATTTTGTTATTCACATTGTAATAACGCAACAAACTATCCATTTTAACCACACTGTTTCCCTGCGCTTGCATGGGTATAATGCAGCATATTAAACCAAAAAATAAAGCAATTTTCTTAATCATAATTTTTTGTTTTTGTTGTTGGGCGTTCCCGCTTTGCGCGCTGCGCGCAGCAAAGGGTCGGGTTTTTCGCTATATCTTTTCAAAAGTGCCTGCTGAATGCTTCAGCCACTTTTGAAAAGGATGCCGCTGCAACCCCTAACGCATTCCCTTATTCTTGTTTCAAATATACTAAATGCGTGGGATAAATAAAAAGCCCCTCTAACTTAGAGGGGCTGTAAATTATATTAATGTGCTTCAAGCCAATTCAAGCCGACACCCATTTCAACAACCAACGGAACTTTCAAAGTGAAAGCGTTTTCCATCGCGTCTTTGATCAAGGGTTGTATGCGTTCAATCTCAGATTCATGAACGTCAAACACCAACTCATCGTGTACTTGTAAAAGCATTTTAGACTTCCAGTTTTCTGAGGTCAACTTCTCTTGGATGGCAATCATCGCAATCTTGATGATGTCTGCTGCACTTCCTTGAATTGGTGCGTTGACCGCATTGCGCTCTGCAGCACCGCGAACCACGGCATTGGCAGAATTGATGTCTTTCAAATACCTGCGTCTTCCCAATACAGTTTGAACGTACCCGTGAGCTCTTGCATATTCAATCTGTTCTTGAATATAGTCCTTCAACCTTGGATAGGTTTGGTAATAGGCCTCTATCAAAGCGGCACTTTCAGCTCTTGACAAATTGGTTTGATTGCTCAATCCAAAGGCAGAAACGCCATAGACAATACCAAAGTTTACCGTTTTGGCGTGGCTGCGTTGTTCTTTGGTAACCTCTTCCAAGCTGATGTTAAATACTTTTGCCGCAGTAGCACGGTGAATGTCTTCTCCGTTCTTAAAAGCTTCAATCATATTTTCTTCCCCACTCAAGGCAGCGATGATGCGCAGCTCAATCTGAGAGTAATCGGCAGAGAGTAGGCGGTATTCGCTGTTTTTAGCAATAAACGCTTTTCTGATCAAACGTCCGCGCTCTGTGCGCACCGGTATGTTTTGCAGGTTGGGGTTGTTGGAACTCAAACGTCCCGTTGCTGCCACGGTTTGCATATAGTCAGTGTGTACGCGTTGGGTTTTTGGATCCACCTGTTTTGGCAAAGCATCCACATAGGTGCTGTGCAATTTGACCAGCTGTCTCCACTCTAAAATCTTTTGTACAATTACGTGTTCGTTAGCCAAATATGACAGCACCTCTTCACCGGTTGCGTATTGTCCTGTTTTTGTCTTTTTCTGTTTGGTACCCCCAATCTTCATCTTGTCAAACAAGATGTCTCCCAATTGTTTTGGAGAGGCCAGGTTGAAAGTTTCACCAGCAATCTCATAAATGGATGCTTCAAACGCTTGGATCTCCACCTTCATTTCAGTAGCCATTTGTTCTAAAAACGGCACGTCCAAATGGATTCCCTCACGCTCCATTGAAGCCAATACAGGAACCAAAGGCATTTCAATGGTGTCAAATAATTCACGTGTAGCTGTGGTGTCCAATTGGGGTTCAAAATAGGATTTCAATTGGTAGGTGATGTCCGCATCTTCTGCGGCATATTCTTTGACCAATTCCACTGCGACATCACGCATGTTTTTTTGGTTTTTCCCTTTTTTGCCAATCAATTGTTCAATGCTCTGAGGAGAATATCCCAAATAGGTTTCTGACAAGACGTCCATATTGTGACGCATGTCTGGATTTAGCAAATAGTGTGCAATCATGGTGTCAAAGAGTTTCCCCTTTATTTGTACCCCATAATTTGCTAATATTTTCAAGTCGTATTTCAGGTTCTGACCAATTTTCTCAATTCCCTCAGCCTCAAAAAACGGTTTGAATTCTTGAATCAGTGCCAAAGCGTCCTCTTGACTTTCAGGAAAGGGCACATAAAATGCTTTTTCCTTTTCATAAGCAAAAGACATTCCTACCAACTCTGCGTTTAATGCATCCAAGCCTGTAGTTTCTGTATCAAAACAAACACTACTTTGTTTCAACAAATTCTGAACTAAGAATTTCACGCCCATGCCACCTTCCACAACCTGGTAAAAGTGTGGGGTGTTTTCCAACGTTTTAAAATTGGAAAAAATAGGCGTGTGGTCTTCTGCGGTTTCAAAAAGTGAAAATTGATCTTCATTCTTTGGTTTCTTAGGTGCTTTGTTGGCAGCCAGATCTTCATAGGTTGGAGCGTCTGCAGCAAATATTTTTGCAAATTGTTCCTGCATGCGTCTAAATTCCAATTCTTGGAAAATCGCTTCTGTCGCTTCCACATCAGGTGTTGATAGTTCATAGGCATGGGCGTCAAAAGTCACGGGACAATCCAACAAGATGGTCGCTAATTTTTTTGACAGCAATCCCAACTCTTTTGCCCCTTCAATCTTTTCTTTCATTTTTCCTTTCAGCTCGTGTGTGTGGTCCAACAGATTTTCCATGGTACCATATTGAGCTAAAAGTTTTTTGGCTGTTTTTTCACCAACCCCTGGCAAACCAGGGATGTTATCCACAGCGTCTCCCATCATTCCCAAGTAATCGATTACTTGCTCTGGGCGTTCAATTTCAAATTTAGCCAATACCTCTGGTACGCCCCAAATTTCAATATCGTTCCCCATTCTTGAAGGTCTGTACATAAAAATATTTTCAGACACCAATTGGGCATAATCCTTATCTGGAGTTACCATATACACCTGAAAATCTTCTTTTTCAGCTTGTTTGGCCAAGGTTCCAATCAAGTCATCTGCTTCAATACCCGCAACTTCCACAATGGGAATGTGCATGGCTTCCAATATGGTTTTGATATATGGGATGGCAATTTTTATAGCTTCAGGCGTTTCATCGCGATTCGCCTTGTATTCAGCAAACATCTCCAGACGTGCAGAGCTGCCTTCTTTATCAAATGCTACTGCCAAGTGGTGCGGTCTTTCGCGTTTGATTACATCCAGTAACGAATTCATGAATCCCATAATGGCAGACGTGTCTAAACCTTTGGAATTGATTCTTGGATTTTTTATAAATGCATAATATCCTCTAAAAATTAAGGCGTATGCATCTAATAAGAATAAGCGTTGTTTTTCTGCCATCTCAAATTGATTTTGTTTTTACAAAGTTGCAAAAAATAGCTCATAAAAAAAAACCATGCTCCTTTGCGCATCATGGCTTTTCAAACTAACAATTATGGCGGTTGATTAGTTACTGTTTACTGATTTTAAATACCTGTGTACTTTGGTCTTCATATTTGACCAAAACCTGATAGATTCCCTTGGCGACAGGACTTAAATTCAGTGTTGGATTTTTCTGTTCCATCACGTGTTTTCCCAACATATCATAGACGTTAATGTTTATAATCTCTTTAGTGCTGTGAATGTTCAAGAGGTCTTTTGTAGGGTTTGGATATGCGTGTGAATTATTTTTTTTAGCCGCTGTGACTGAGGCTGTCTGTGCGGTGATGTTGATGGTGTAATCTTCCATTTGTCCAATAAACCAATTTTCAGGACAGGGTGCGTTCAAGAGTGGACCAAAAAAAGATTCTGGATGGTGTTGTGCACTGACCAAACGCATTCTTGTTTCGCCTTCAAAGGCAGTTTCTGGAAGGGTGATTTGAGTCGTTGCAGATCCAAAAAATTCGTTGGTTGCCGTTCGGTCTTGATCTCTACTCAAGAATCCCAGGTCAAATGCTTCATTTTCGTCAAAGTTTTTGTTTTGATTCAAGTCAATGTACAAAACCACATGGGTGTCTTGATCTGCTGTAATTCCTTGAACCACCACATTTAACGGGGAACCTTTGGGAAGCGATATTACTTCTGAAGTGAAATTTTGATGAATGGTGTTGCTATTCAGGACGTGTATAGCACCATTAATTTCTGTGTGATCGCTTTTGTTGAGAAACTCCTCAATTTGAAAACTCAATATGGGATTTACGGTACTTGTCGTTACAGCTTCAGCTCCACAATAGCCTTCAGGGTCCACAATTTCATCTAAAATAACTTTTACTGTAATCTCAAGAAAAATATCGGGATTGCTTACTGCTTCTCCTCTAATGACAGCCGTTCCATCTGCGACAGCATTTAAAAGGCCGCTGTTGTTGAGATTGACAAAGTTAAATCCACTAATTAACCTCCAAGTGATTCTTTGTGATGCTGCAGCCGGTAATATATGACCTTGAAGTTGTATGTAGTCTTCTCTGTTGTTTAACAAAAGTACATTGTCTTCAAGCTCATTGTCCAGATGTATGGATACAGCCGGTGTTTCTTGTGTTTGTTCAATGACAACACTGTATTCTTCTACCTGTCCAGCTCTTAGGTTTTGGTCACAGGAGTTTGTGATACTGTTTGGAGCATTTGGATTGTCGTATGCCGCAGTATTGGTATTCTTGATGATGCGCAGGGTTGTTTGCCCAGCTATGGCATTGAAGGGGATGGTCAGATTTCCTGTTACGGTTTGGGCATAATAGGGGTTAGCCTCTTGGATCATGCCCAGGTAAATTCCCTCGTCTTCAGTAAAAGCTCCATCTTGATTATAATCCACATAAACCATCACATCACTTGGAAAGGTACTGGAAGGGCCCTTGACGCTGATTTGGTATGTTTCTCCTGTTTGAACAGTGGTTGAAAGGTGTCTGAAATCCTCAATGGTTGCCGTCGCTCCAGATAGTGCAGAGCTGGTATTGCTTATGGTGTTGAACTGCACTTCTGTAATCATATTGGCATCTGAATCATACTCATATTGAGGGTAACACGGAAATGTTGGTTGGTTGTTTTGGCTGTGTGATGCTTGTGTGAGCAGCACACATAAACTAGCAAAAGCTATTTTGTGTAATTGTTTTTTCATATATTGGAATGTATTAATAGTTGTGGCTTAAAAGATTAGCGTAAATATATTAAAT
>JAGHSS010000239.1 GCA_018065745.1 Candidatus Neoflavobacterium equi
ATCCTGAGAACCTGAACTTCTAACTTTTATCCTGAAAGCATCGAATAGGATATGGGCAGGTCTTCTGACTCGTTCCAAAAACAACACCTTCCCAATTGCTCAGTGGTCTTTATTGTTTCTTTGATTAGAACCTACAGCTGCAGGAACAGTTTGAGAGTTACACTCAATTCCCTATTAATCTTGTTTCCAAGAACCCGTATCTAGAGCAAATATACTCTTTATTTTAAATTATTGACAATGCTGCGGACAAATACGTTAAATAGCATGGTTCTTTAATGTATTAACAAAAAAAAACGACAGCCTTTACAGCTGTCGTTTTCATTTATGTGCATTTTAAGTGCGTTATGCATTTTGATTTCTAAAAATTAATTGGCCGTCAAAGCTGTCCAAGATGATGATGCTATCTGGTTTAACCTTCGCAGATAGAATTTCTTTGGACAAGGCATTTAATACCTCTTTTTGGATGACGCGTTTTACCGGTCTCGCTCCAAAATGTGGATCAAATCCTTTGTTAGCCAAGGTTTCAATTGCCTCTGGTGTCGCCTCCATCTCAATGTGCTGTTGTTGCAGCATTTTTTGAATGGATTTCAACTGAATAGATACAATCTCTTTGATGTTGTCTGCACTCAGCGGGGTGAACATCACAATCTCGTCAATTCTATTGATGAATTCTGGACGCACCGTCTGTTTCAACAATTGTAAAACATCCTCTTTTGCGTTTTCAATGGTATCTTCAATAGATCCACTTCTATGGTCAAACTTCTCTTGAATGATGTGTGATCCCATATTAGAAGTCATGATGATGATGGTGTTTCTAAAGTCCGCCAAACGCCCTTTGTTGTCTGTCAATCGGCCTTCATCCAATACCTGCAACAAAATGTTGAAAGTATCTGGGTGTGCTTTTTCAATCTCATCCAGCAAAACCACAGAGTACGGTTTTCTGCGCACGGCTTCAGTCAATTGTCCGCCTTCATCATATCCAACATATCCCGGAGGCGCTCCAACCAATCTGGAAACGCTGTGGCGTTCTTGATACTCACTCATATCAATACGCGTCATGGCGTTCTCGTCGTCAAACAAATAGGAGGCAAGTGCCTTTGCCAATTCTGTTTTACCAACCCCAGTGGTTCCCAAAAACAAGAAGGATCCGATGGGTTTTCTTGGATCTTGTAATCCAGCTCTGCTGCGTCTCACGGCATCTGCAATTGCGGTAATGGCTTCTTCTTGACCCACTACACTGCGGTGCAATTCTGCTTCCAAATGCAATAGTTTTTCACGTTCGCTTTGCAGCATTTTGGTCACGGGAACTCCAGTCCATTTGGCAACTACTTCTGCAATATCCTCACTGGTTACCTCTTCTTTGATCAAAGATTTGCCGTTTTGATTCGCTTCCAACTGCAGTTGCAACGCGTCCAAGCGCTCTTGAGCTTCTTTGCTCTTGCCATATCTGATTTCAGCAACCTTTCCATAGTCGCCTTCACGTTCTGCGCGCTCTGCCTGCAATTTCAGATCTTCCAATTCATTTTTGACAGCTTGGACGTGATCCACCACATCTTTTTCAGATTTCCAACGGGTGTACAACGCATTGCGTTCTTCCTTATAATTGGCCAAATCTACCGCAAGTGATTTGAGTTTAAGCTCGTCATTTTCGCGTTTGATGGCTTCCATTTCAATTTCCAACTGCATGATTTTGCGGTCCAAAACATCCAATTCTTCCGGTTTGGAATTGATTTCCATACGCAGTTTTGACGCCGCCTCATCCATCAAGTCAATCGCCTTATCTGGTAAGAAACGGTTGGTGATATAGCGCTGTGACAATTCAACAGCTGCGATAATCGCCTCGTCTTTGATGCGTACCTTGTGGTGCGCTTCATATTTTTCTTTAATACCTCTCAAAATGGAGATGGCACTTTCAGTATCTGGTTCATCAACAACCACCTTTTGGAAGCGGCGTTCCAAGGCCTTGTCTTTTTCAAAGTATTTTTGGTATTCATCCAGCGTTGTCGCTCCAATCGCGCGCAGCTCCCCACGTGCCAAGGCTGGTTTTAAAATGTTAGCAGCATCCATGGCACCATCGCCACCTCCAGCTCCAACCAAGGTGTGAATTTCATCAATGAACAACACAATATCTCCAGCGGCAGCAGTCACTTCTTTAACCACAGATTTCAAGCGTTCTTCAAATTCCCCCTTGTATTTAGCACCTGCAATTAAAGCTCCCATATCCAATGAGAAGACTACCTTGTCTTTTAGGTTTTCAGGAACATCTCCCTGAACAATTCGGTGTGCCAATCCTTCAGCAATGGCTGTTTTACCCACACCAGGTTCTCCAATCAACATTGGATTGTTTTTGGATCTTCGGGATAGAATTTGCAATACACGTCTGATTTCTTCATCCCTTCCAATCACGGGGTCCAATTTCCCAGACTCCGCCATTTGATTCAGATTTTTGGCATATTTATTCAGTGCGTTATACGTTTCTTCAGCGCTTGCAGAAGTCACGCGTTCGCCTTTGGTTATTTCTTGTATGGCGGCCTCAAAGGCTTTTTCAGTGACCCCTTGATCTTTTAAATACTGCGCGATTTTACTCTTTGATTTGAAAAGCGCAAGTAATAAATGTTCAACAGAAATGTATTCGTCGTTTTTAGCCTTTGCCAAACCAGCAGCTTGGATCAAGGTTTGATTGGCATCTCTTGACAAGACCAATTCACCCCCAGAAACTTTTGGATATTGGCTGATGATGGTGTCAAGTGTTTGCTTTAGGTTTGCCAATTGAACGCCTAATTTTTTTAAAATAAACGGAGCGACGTTTTCATCAACCTCCAATATTCCTTTAAATAAGTGTTCATTTTCAATTTGTTGTTGCCCATATCC
The DNA here is from genome assembly GCA_018065745.1 of Candidatus Neoflavobacterium equi. Taxonomy (GTDB): domain Bacteria; phylum Bacteroidota; class Bacteroidia; order Flavobacteriales; family Flavobacteriaceae; genus Flavobacterium; species Flavobacterium equi. The sequence continues at coordinate 2,872 of JAGHSS010000239.1, forward strand.
TTGAGCAATCCCCTGAGCTTGTTGCAGTGCCTCCTGAGATTTAATTGTTAAATTATTTAAATTCATATATTTTCTAGTTTATTTGCGTTTAATGATGTGTTATTTTGTTTATTATTGTCAATATATATTCCAAAAGGAATTTACTGACAAAATTTCAGTATCTTATTGGGATTAAAGTGTTTAACTAGACATTATGTCTTAAAATTGTTTGAGTATGGGGATTTTTAACACATTATTCGGTCAAAATGACGGTAATGAAGATGCAAATAAAAGTGATTTTTGGATTCCTTTAGAGGATATAAAACAGTTGGATGCAATTGATGATGCGTCAGAGGCTAAAACGGTCTTAATTTTCAAACACAGCACCCGTTGTATTGTTTCCAAAATGGCTTTAAAAGAATTCAACAGAGACTTTGATATTCAAGGGGATGTTGATGCCTATTTCTTAGATTTATTAAATCACCGCGACATTTCAAATGCAATTGCGACGCGTTATGGAGTGGAGCATCAGTCACCACAGCTTTTGGTGCTGAAAAACAGACAGGTTGTAAAACACACCTCTCACAGTGATATTTCAGGAAACGGACCTTTTTAGAGGTTGTATTTCTTAAAATAACCCTGATCTATAGGTTTCAAATCAACAGCATAGTGAATTAAAGTAGTCGTGTCCAAATCAATGTCAAACGGATTGAGGAACAACAGCAGCAATTGATCTAATTTTTCAATTTGATCTTTGGTAGTTACAAACATTTTGTGGTAGAGGTATTTTTGAAAATCGTCCTCAGCACCGTCAAATGTTTTGTTTTGCTTGTACGTATTTTGTAAGCGATATATTTGAATTCTCAAATCAAAAACATACCGGAATATCTTGACGTAGTCTAAATCTAAGTCAATGATGTTTTGGTATTTTTTTGGATCAAACTCTACTAAAAGGGCCTTTATCCGGTATCCCAAACTCTCAAAACGCTCTTTGGGAATGTGATTGATATAGGTGCCGGTTTTAAAAAATAAAAAGGTGTTTTTTGGGGAGTGCTTTGCGAGAATGCTCAAATCAGTGACCAGGTGGAGGTCTGTGATTTCTAATTTGTAGAGGATGTCTACAAGTTGTTCAAGTCTATATATATGAGAAGGTTCCTTTGAAATATGATACTTATTCC
>JAGHSS010000250.1 GCA_018065745.1 Candidatus Neoflavobacterium equi
GAATACAAATATTAAACAAAACAAACCAAAAACAAATTACCAATTATGAAAGAATTGTTTAAACAACTTTCAACCATTTTCGCAGACAAAGATTTTGATAAACTAAAAGACATCAATATTGTTCCCAAGGACAAAATGAATTGGGTTACAGAGATCTTTGAAGGGATACACGTGGCTGAAACACCAGATAAAACAGCACTTTTATGGACAGATGGAACGGATACAAAATCGTTTTCTTTCCAAGATTTAGCCCAGTGGAACAACCAATATCTAAATTTCCTATCTAATAAAGGCGTTCAAAAGGGAGACGTTATCCTGGCCCAGTTGATGATGCAGCCTTTTACATGGGTTGCCCTTTTGGGAACCATCAAAGGCGGGTACCAACTCATCCCTGCCGCTTCCATTTTGGGCGTGCAAGATTTGGTGTACCGATTCCAAAAAACGCACCCAAAAGTAGTCATTGCTGATCCAGAAAATGCCTATAAAACTGAAGAGGCAGAACGCGCCTTGGGCATTGAAATCAGTGTCAAAATTATTGTTGAAGGTACCCGTGAAGGCTGGTATTCTTTAGAAGATATTGCCAAAGAATCTACTACAAATACCGGAGTTGACAACCATCCAGAGGACAATGTATTCTTGTTTTTTACCTCAGGAACCACTGGATTGCCAAAAATTGTCTGCCATACACACCAAAGTACCGGTTACGGACATTTAACGACAACTGCATGGATTGGGATGGGGAAAGATGACGTGCATTACAACATCTCTCAGCCCGGATGGGGAAAATTTGCGTGGAGCAGCCTTTTTGCACCGTGGAATATGGGAGCTACCATTTTCACCCACCATACCTATGAACGATTTGACGCCAAAACAACCCTCGCGCTTTTAGAGAAACACCAAATAACCACACTTTGTGCACCACCAACGGTATACAGATTATTCATACAAGAAGCACTAACTGATTACAAACTGAAGTTAAAAAACTGTGTTGCAGCCGGTGAACCATTGAATCCTGAAGTAATTGATGAATGGTTGGAAGGAACCGGAATCACCATCAGAGACGGTTTTGGACAGACAGAATCCACCTGTATTGCGGGAAATCTTCCCGGCGGAACCCTTAAATACGGCTCCATGGGCAAGCCGATGTTCCTCTATGACGTGGTCATCGCTGATGAAGACGGCAACATGCTCCCAGACAATGAGGAAGGAAACATCTGCATCAGAATGCACAAAGACAAAATAAACGGGATTTTCAAAGGCTATTTGTTTGACAAAGAGCGCGAAGCCCAAGCCTTCAAACACGGCCTGTACTACACCGGAGACAAGGCATACAGAGACGCTGACGGCTACATCTGGTTCATTGGACGCGACGACGATGTTATCAAAGCATCAGATTACAGAATTGGACCATTTGAAGTAGAAAGCGTACTTTTAGAACATGAAGCAGTCCTTGAAAGCGCCGTTGTGGGCACCCCGCACGACGTTAAAGGTTATGAAGTGAAAGCTTTCATCATCCTCAACAAGGAGCACGCTGCCAGCCCGGAGCTCGCAGCGGCCCTTTTTGCATACTCCAAGGCGCATTTGGCACCTTACAAAATCCCGCGTGTCATTGAGTTTGTCGCGGAATTGCCCAAAACGATTTCAGGTAAAATTCGCCGTGTGGAATTGAGAGCGCAGGAAGCAGTTGCAAAATCAAAGAAAATTGTCAATCCAAATGATCATTTTTATAAAAAATAAACCCGAGGGACAGCGTTAGTTGTCCCTTTTTTTATGGGCGTTCCCCCCTTTTTGCGCTGCGCTTAAAAGGAGGTCGCGTGGTGCGCTGTATCTTTTGTCAGGCTGCCGCCGCCCAAAAGGATGCCGCTTCCCCCGCTAACGCAGCCCCTAACTTAATTATAAAATTATTAGCCCATACACCCAAAGAAAAACGTGAAAATTCCATATATTTAAATATCTTAGTATGCCGTTAACCGCGATAAAAAAGCCTTTATGAAACTAAAATTTGGTACCGCCATAACCATGCTTATCTGTGCGTTTTTTCAAGCACAAGGTCAGGAAATTGCCCTGCTGAAATACAGCGGCGGCGGAGACTGGTATGCCAATCCAACCAGTTTGCCCAACCTTGCTAAATTTTGCAACGCCAACATACAAACCAAAATACCTACCAAAATTCCAACCGTGGACGTGGGCAGCTCTGAGCTCTACAACTACCCTTTTGTACACATGACAGGGCATGGAAATGTGGAGTTTTCTGAATCAGAACTCAAAAATTTGAGCACCTACCTTAAATCAGGTGGTTTCCTTCACATTGACGACAACTATGGTATGGACCAATACATCAGAATCCAAATAAAAAGATTGTTTCCTGACCATCCATTGACGGAATTGGGTAAAAATCACCCCATTTTTCAAGTGCCCTACAGCTTTCCAAACGGCATCCCAAAAATTCACGAACACGACAGCAAACCTCCGCAGGCTTTTGCTGTTATAATAGAAAATAGAATTGTACTTTTGTACACACATGAAACTGACTTGGGAGACGGCTGGGAAGATCCAGAAGTACACAACAACCCGCCAGCAGTTCGTGAAAAAGCTCTTAAAATGGGAGCAAACATGATAAATTACGCATTTAAAAATTAAGATGGCTCAACAACTCTCACATAGTGAAACCGCTTTTGTAAATAAAACTTTTCCCATCACATTGGTCTGTGATCACGTGTATTTCCAAGATAATATTGGATCTATTTTTAGAATCTCAGAAGCCTTTGGGGTCAGTGAAATCATATTTATTGGAGAAAACCTGCCATTTACACCTAGAAAAATAAACAAAACATCAAGAAGTACCCACCAAGTGGTACCTTACCGCATTGTGTCCAATATGGATGAAATCAAACCGCTTCTTGAAAATCCAGAAGTGGAAACCATCGCCTTGGAAATTGCAGATTCCAGCCAACCGATACAGCGTTTTAAACCTTCAAAAAATGCTTTGGTTTTGATGATTGGCAGTGAGATTCACGGCTTGGATACCAACCTTTTGGCACTTGCCAATAGTGTTGTTCACATTCCAATGTATGGTAAAAACAGTTCAATGAACGTGGTTCAAGCAACGGGAATTTGTCTGTATGAACTTACAAATGCGTTGGGATAACACTTTTTAAAACAAGTTTTCGTTTAGTTATACAGATACTAAACCCTTGTTTATGAATTCCAAAACTCTATCAAAAGGCATTGTTCGTGCCGTTTTAACGTTGGCAGCTCTTGCCGCTTTTCTGTACTTTCTGTACCAAATACAAAGTGTTATTGGCTTTATTGTCGTGGCATTGGTACTGTCACTGCTTGGTTCTCCCGTCAAGCGTTTTTTGATGAACAAATGCAAGTTTGGCAACAACCTTGCCGCCATAGTTTCTGTCCTCTTTTTTGTGCTTTTGCTGGCTGGATTTATAACTACTTTTATACCAATGGTGGTGACCCAATCTGACAACATTGCCCAAATAAACGTGGCAGAAATTGAAAGAGACGTCAATAAAATACTCCATGATTATGGGGGAATTCTCAAAAGTAAAAGTGCACCCAATGAAGAGGTTACCGTCACTTCCTTAATGAAAAAGATCAATCTCAACATACCAAACCTGCTCAACAGTGTTTTTGGAACGTTGGGCAATTTAGGGATGGCAATTGCCTCTATTGTCTTCATCACCTTTTTCTTTCTCAAAGACAAAGAAATGTTGCAGCGCAACTTCATAAAAGTACTGCCTGATGAACATCAGGAAAAAATACTTTCTTCTATAGAAAAAATCAACCACCTCCTGTCAAGATACTTTTTAGGACTGCTTGGGCAACTCTCTGTGATGTTTGGAATTTACATCATTGTGCTCTTGATATTTGGTATTGAAAACGCCTTTGCCGTTGCGTTTTTTTGTGCTGTTTTGAATATAATTCCTTATATTGGACCACTGATTGCCGCTGTGCTGGCCGTCTTGTTTTCCATTTTAACCTTTAGTGCAACCACGGGAAATGTCAGCGACGCCTTCCCAACGGCACTTTATGTGTTGATTGGTTTTCAAATTGGACAGTTCATTGACAACAACATCACCGGACCATTGATTTTTTCAAATTCAGTCAATTCACATCCGCTGGAGGTTTTCATTGTGATCCTCATTGCGGGCATGTTGTTTGGCGTGGTGGGCATGATTGCAGCCGTACCTCTGTATACTGCTATCAAAGTAATTTTAAAAGAATTCTTTCCCAACAACCCTGTAGTTAAGGTTTTGGCAAAGGACATATAACAACACATGATTGAAGATTTATTAAGACAAGATGTTCAAGACTACATAAACAAAGTCTTGGATGAACCCATAAATAAGCTAGCGCTTTCAAAGAACCCCTTTCCAACATTGGATTGGGGTATTCTTTTGGAGCAAATAGCAGCTAAGCAAAAATCAAAGACCAAATTGCCCACCTGGTTCCAAACCAGCGGCATTGTGTTTCCATCCAAAGTGTCTGTTGAACAAACGTCTTCAGAACGCACGGCACAATTCAAATCCCAACTCATTTCAGGGCAATCGTTGATTGATATGACCGGTGGTTTTGGGGTGGATGACTATTTCTTTGCACAACACTTCCAACAGGTGGTGCACTGTGAAATGAATGCGGAATTGTCTCAAAAAGTAAGCCACAATTTTGTACAGCTCAAACAAGACAATATTGAAACCTGTTTTGGGGATAGTTTTGAAGTTTTAAAACAACGCAACCAACAATTTGATTGGATGTATGTGGATCCTTCCAGAAGACACGACGCCAAAGGAAAAGTGTTCTTGTTGTCAGACTGTTTGCCAAACGTTCCAGAATTGCAGGAGCAGTATTTTGAATACACCAAGGGAATTTTGGTCAAAACCGCTCCCCTTTTGGATATTTCTGCAGCTTTGAGCGAACTCAATCAGGTGCAAAAGGTTTTTGTCATAGCGTTGGAGAACGAGGTTAAAGAGTTGTTGTTCCTAATGGTCAAAGGGTTTACTGACGCAACAACAATTGAAGCCATCAATTTGGTCAAAGACAAAATTTACCGTTTTGAGCACCCGCTTGAAGATGCTGATCATGACGTTTTTGACCTTCCTCAAAAATATCTATATGAACCCAACGCTGCGTTGATGAAATCAGGGTTGTTCCATGCTATTGGACAGCGTTTTGGCTTGTCAAAATTGCATCAGCATTCCCATCTGTATACGTCAGAAACTTTGGTGGCAGATTTCCCGGGCCGCATTTTTGAAATACAACAGCAGTTGCCCTACAACAAAAAAACGGGTAAAGAAGTACTTCAAGGGATGCAGACCAATTTGAGCATGCGCAATTTCCCAGGGACTGTGGAAGAGTTAAAACGCAAGTGGAAAATGAAAGATGGTTCAAATACCTATACTTTTGCGACAACTACTTTTGAAGATGAAAAAATTATCTTAATTTGCCATAAACTATAACCTACATGAAAAAATGGATTACCGCCCTTTTCATCTGCGTGACAGCGCTGAGTTTTGGGCAGCAAAAAAACTGTAAATACGATTACGAGCAGGTAACAGACACACTTTCAGCAAAGAAAACGACAGAATACATGATGGATGAGAAGATATTTGGTGCCAATACCACCTTGTTGCAATTCTCCTTGCTCAATCACGACGATGTTCTTTATTTGGGCTTTCAGCTGTTTGAGAAAAACAATATTTTCATTCCGTCCAAATGCATTATGGAAGACAGCAAAATTTTCATTCAGCTAAAAAATGGAAAGATTGTAACGTTGAAGAGTACGCAGGATGTGTGCAGTCAGTATTTCTTTGAACCAGAGCAACAGGTAAACACCAATATATTGACTAATTATTACGTGTTTAACAAGCAAAATTTTGAGGATTTAAAGACGCAGCCCATCAGTATGATTCGCGTTCAATTTGGATCAGAACACGAGGACTATGTTCCAAAAAAGAGTTTTGTTTCAGAGATTACCAAGGAGTCTTATTATCCTGAAAACTATTTCATGGTCCACCTGGATTGTGTAATGTAACCAACATATAAAATACATATCAAGCGATTTCATTTCTGTGAAATCGCTTTTTTTTTGAGCATCGTCCAACCGCTGTTTTGGGGAAGCGTTAGCGGGTGAAGCGGCATCCTTTTTGGAGGCCCTGCCGACGAAAAGATACAGCCCAACACGCGACGCATTTTTTTATAGCGCAGCGTTAAAAAGTGGGGAAC
>JAGHSS010000295.1 GCA_018065745.1 Candidatus Neoflavobacterium equi
CCTTTTCAATCTTCAACAACACCTGGTGGTAATAGTCCTGAGGCGAAAGTGTGTAGGTGGAATCCAACACCCGGTCATCCAAGGCAAAAATAAACTCACGGCGCATCAATTCCAGCCGTGCGTCTGTTGTAATTTACACCTCAGATGTTTGAGGAGGCAACAAGCCCAAGGCGTTTTTTTTAGCTTTACAGCCCACAAACACCACAAGTGACAAAGAAATAAGAAAAATACGATACATATCCAATATTCTTTAGCTTATAAATATAAAAAAAAAGCCTTCCAATAGGAAGGCTTTTCTTTAATATGTATCGATGTTTTATTTTACATCCATCAATTCAACGTCAAACACCAAGATCGCATCTGGAGGAATAACCCCACCAGCACCTCTTGATCCATAACCTAAATCAGAAGGAATAACAAAACGAGCTTTATCACCCACTTGTAACAATAGGATACCTTCATCCCATCCTTCAATCACTTGACCAACACCAACAGTGAAGTCAATTGGTTGCTTTCTTTTAAAAGAGTTGTCAAATTCCATACCGTTAGTCAACGCTCCTTTGTAGTGAACAGAAACTTTAGCTCCTTTAGTCGCTTGTTTTCCCGTTCCTTTTTGAATAATTTGGTAACGCAAACCACTTGGAGTCACTTGGAATCCAGCAGCTAATTTTTCCATTTCTTCATCTTTTTTTGCTTTTTCAGCTTCCAAACGCGCTTGTCTGTTTCCTTCAAAAGAACGAAAAGCCTCAATAGCATTCCATTTTTCAGCAGCTTCACCAACACGGATGATTTCCAAAGATTCCAAAACGTCACCTTGAGCAACAGCATCAACTACATCTTGACCTTCAACCACAAATCCAAAAACAGTGTGTTTGTCATCCAACCATGGCGTTGCTACGTGAGTAATGAAGAACTGAGAACCATTAGTTCCAGGACCAGCATTAGCCATAGAAAGTACACCAGGTTTGTCGTGTCTAAGATCAGCAACAAACTCATCGTCAAATTTGTATCCAGCATCACCTGTACCCGTACCTTTTGGACAGCCACCTTGAATCATAAAATCAGGAATCACACGGTGGAATTTCAATCCATCATAGTAAGGTTGCCCTTGTGGTTTCACTGTGTTTTCCATTTTTCCCTCAGCTAAAGCAACAAAGTTACCAACTGTTCCAGGAGTCTTATCATATGTCAATTCCACTAAAACACTTCCTTTAGTAGTGTTGAATTTTGCGTAAATTCCGTCTTGCATTTTCTTAATATTAAAATCTGTATACAAATATACATAATTATTTAATTACATAAAAAAACCCCTCATTTCAAAAACTTGTCTGTAGCGATAATTTGATGTACTTTTGCCAAAAATTTAGTTACTATGCGCATTGACATCATCACGGTTTTACCAGAACTCATTAAAAGTCCGTTTGAAGCCTCCATCTTAAAGCGAGCAATCGCCAAAGAATTAGTGGAAGTACACTTTCACAATTTAAGAGATTACAGCACAAACAAACACAAAAATGTGGACGACTACCAATTTGGAGGTGGCGCTGGAATGGTAATGAGCGTGGAGCCCATTGACAAGTGCATCACCAAATTAAAGGAAGAGCGCACCTATGACGAGATTATTTATATGTCTCCAGACGGGGAAACGCTAAACCAACAAATGGCCAACAAGATGTCCATGTACACCAACATCATCATTTTGTGTGGACATTATAAAGGAGTAGATCAACGCGCTAGAGATATGTTCATCACCAAAGAAATATCCATCGGTGACTATGTATTGTCTGGAGGAGAATTGGGAGCCGCAGTATTGTGTGATTCCATCATCAGATTGATTCCTGGCGTTTTGTCAAATGAAACATCTGCATTGACAGACAGTTTTCAAGACAACTTGCTAGCACCACCCATTTACACCAGACCTGCAGAATACAAAGGACACAAGGTTCCAGACATTCTCTTGAGTGGTAATTTCCCAGAAATTGAAAAATGGCGTGAGCAAAAAGCTTATGAGCACACAAAGACCAGAAGACCAGACCTTTTGGACCGAGAATAATATAAAAAAGGCGTTAAAAATTTATTTTACAGTTTAAAAAATAAACTTTATATTTGCACCTCAATTGGACCAACCTCTGGCGAGATCCGTGAATGTTGCTCTGATATAACATTTAAAACTAAAAAAATGTATTTAGATTTAGTTAAATTCGTTCAAGACGAGTTTGTTACAAAAAAAGATTTCCCAGCTTTCAAAGCAGGAGATACTATCACTGTTTATTACGAAATTAAAGAGGGTGAAAAAACTAGAACTCAGTTCTTCAAAGGAGTTGTAATCCAAAGAAGAGGTACTGGAGCTACTGAAACTTTCACAATCCGTAAAATGTCTGGTGCTGTTGGTGTTGAGCGTATCTTCCCAGTAAACATGCCAGCTTTACAAAAAGTTGAATTGAACCAAAGAGGTAAAGTTCGTAGAGCTCGTATCTTCTACTTCAGAGAACTTACAGGTAAAAAAGCTAAAATCAAAGAATTACGTCGTAAGTAATCCTATAGATTTTAAAATCATAAAAGACCGATTGTTTTACAATCGGTCTTTTTTTGTTGTATCCCCATCAACCTTAACAGATTAAACAGACATTAAGGAAAAGGCATTAAAAAAAAATATTATTTTCACCAAATCACCCCTTTTCTTAAATATAATTCAAGACTACCAAAACTTCAAATCACAAAGT
>JAGHSS010000263.1 GCA_018065745.1 Candidatus Neoflavobacterium equi
TGGAAGTTGTTTGTGGAACGTCCGTGTCATGCTGAGCCTGTCGAAGCATCAATTATTAGTTGATTGATATGTGGGAGAGTACTTTGTGGATAGTAATTGTAGCTTATATTTTGTTGTGAAAATTCAAGGTTAAGGTGCAAGGTGCAAGTTTTGCATAGAATACCCCAAACAAAAAAAAACTTGGGTTAGACTTTATGTAAAGACTTACCCAAGTTTTTTCTTTTTGTTTTTTTAACTGTTGATTAGAATTGAACTTCTTAATTCATTGTAACTTTGCAAGTTATATTCAGTTTGACTCATGTATGCTTTAGAGTGACTAATTGATTGTTGGTTATTGTTTTTTCGTTCTTTTGAGTTGCAATAGGTTGAGTGGATTGATGCCTAAGCCTGTGACGTTTTTTCCAGTAAAGCGGATTACTTTGTCGTAATACAGGAGAATGATCGGGCTTTCATCAATGATGAGCTGGTCCATTTCACGGTATAAGGCTTCGCGTTTTTCTGGTTCGGTCTCTGTGAATGATCTTTGGTAGAGCGCATCAAAATCCTTGTTTTTAAAATGGGTGTAATTTGGTCCGTTGGGAGCAAAGTTCAAACTTGAAAATAGAGACAGGTAGTTTTCTGCATCGGGATAATCGGCAATCCAACTGGCTCTGAAAAAAGGTACTTTTCCAGTCGCTATGGATTGTCTCAGTGTTGCGGGTGGACTCACGTCTATTTTACAATCAATTCCTATTTTTTGCCATTCACGCTGTAAAAACTCAGCAATGTCTACATAAGAAGCATTGGTGCTCAATTGAATGGTTACCGTCTTTGTTGGGTGGTCTTTCTTGTATGCTGCAATCAATGTTTTTGCCTTTTCAGGATGGTAATCATAACCTTTGAGGTTGCCAAATCCCGGAAGTCCTTTGGGGATGATGCCACTTGTTGCTGGTGTTCCCATGCCGTTTCTCAGGTAGGTGAGTAGCAACTGCCTGTCAAAGCCGTAATTCAATGCCTGTCTGATGCGTTTGTCTTTTAACGGACTGTCAGCGCCATCCATAGCGAATCCCAAATATTCTGTGTTGAGGTATGGGCCGCTGATCATTTGTACATTTTGGGCGTGTTTGGGCTGTAAGGCTCCAGTTTGAGTGAGGATCTCATCCTTGTAAGAGGGGTCCAAACCAGATATGAAATCAAGTTTGCCTTGTATGAACTGTAAAAAACTACTCTGTTTGTCTGGCAAAAAGGTGATGGCTACCGCCTCTAAATACGGCAGTCTTTGTCCGGTGTGGTCAAACTCGTGGTAGTTGTTGTTTTTTCTCAATACCAATTTGACGTTTTCTTCCCACAGTTTGAATTGGAAAGGACCGGTGCCAATGGGCTGGGATCTAAAAGCGACGTTTTTATTTTCTACAATTTCCTTGGGTACCACAGAGGCATACTTCATGGACAACAATCCTAAGAATGCTGGGAAAGGTTTGCTCAAAGTAATGTTTAAGGTGGAATCTGTCGTCGCTTTAATGGAGCTGACGTTTTGCAAAATCCAACCTCCAGGGGAAGCCGTTTTGGCGTCGATAAGTCTGTTCAAGCTGTATTCAAAATCCTGGGCGGTGACTTTTCTGGTGCTGTCTTTGCCAAACAATTGGTGTTTGTGAAAATAGACATCAGATTTTAATGTAAAATCATAGGAAGTACCGTTGTTGCTTATGTTCCAAGATTTGGCAATATCTGCTTGTACGTGTAGGCTGTCATCCAATTGCACCAAACCGTTAAACAGTTGGTTTCACGCCCAGATATTGGCTTGGTTTTTTGAAAAAGCGGGGTCCAAAGAGCTGATGTTGGCATTTTCATTGTAGCGAAATACCAAAGCGTCTTGCGCACTGTTGTCGTGATCTTTGCATGAAAGGGTGCAAAGGGCTATCAGTAAGGCCGATATCTTATAAAAATTGGTCATTAAATCCCATATAAATTGAATCCGAAGGTAATAAAAGTTTTTATGCTGCCCAACGGTGTTATAATTTCTTTTAAGCGTTGATTTTTAAGTTTTAAATGTTGTTTTTTGGTTGTAACTTTGCACCCTTGAATTTTGAATGTCAGGGATGGTTTGTCCATCCACGTTCAATTCTAGATTTATTGTAGTCCAAACAGATGGATTACCCCTTAAAAAAGGAAAATATGGAAAATAGAAAAAAAGTTGCTTTTTATACCTTGGGATGTAAACTGAATTTTTCAGAGACGTCTACAATTGCCCGCAATTTTCAAGACGAAGGTTTTGACCGTGTTGATTTTGAAGAAGTAGCTGATATATATGTGATCAATACCTGTTCTGTGACTGAAAATGCAGATAAGCAATTCAAACAGATTGTCAAAAAAGCCTTGAAGCACAATGACAAGGCATTTGTTGCTGCTGTGGGTTGCTATGCCCAGTTGAAACCAGAAGAATTAGCCGCAGTTGATGGGGTGGATTTGGTTTTGGGTGCAACTGAGAAATTTAAAATTACAGATTACATCAACGATTTGTCTAAGAATGATTTTGGTGAAGTGCATTCATGTGAAATTGAAGAGGCAGATTTTTATGTGGGAAGTTACTCAATTGGTGACCGTACTCGAGCTTTCTTAAAAGTTCAAGACGGTTGTGACTATAAATGTACCTACTGTACCATTCCATTGGCGCGTGGAATTTCTAGATCTGACACCATGGAAAATGTATTGAAAAATGCAGGAGAAATTGCTGCTCAAAACATCAAAGAAATCGTGTTGACTGGAGTGAACATCGGGGACTATGGAAAAGGGGAATACGGGAATAAAAAACACGAACACACCTTCTATGAATTGGTTCAAAACTTGGATCAAGTTCCGGGAATTGAGCGTTTGCGTATTTCTTCTATTGAACCAAACTTGTTGCGCAATGAAACGATTGAATTTGTTTCTCAAAGTAGAACATTTGTACCACACTTTCACATTCCATTGCAATCAGGGAGCAATACCCTATTGAAATTGATGAAGCGCAGATATATGCGTGAATTGTATCAAGAGCGTGTAAACAAAATTCGCGAAGTGATGCCTGATGCGTGTATTGGGGTGGATGTTATTGTGGGATTCCCTGGTGAAACAGATGAATTGTTCTTGGAAACCTACCATTTCTTAAATGACTTGGATATATCATACTTGCACGTCTTTACTTATTCTGAGCGTGACAATACAGAAGCAGCTTCATTTGACGGGGTAGTTCCAGCAAATGTTCGCGCTAAACGCAGCAAGATGTTGCGTGCACTTTCTGTTAAAAAGAGACGTGCTTTCTATGAAAGTCAGTTGGGTACAATGCGTACTGTTTTATTTGAAGGTGAAAATAAAGAAGGGTACATCCACGGATTTACAGAGAATTATGTGAAAGTTAAAACGCCTTGGGATCCGGCTTTAGTCAATACCTTACATCCAATTCAATTGACAAGAATTGACGACGATGGGGTAGTGCGCATGGATTTTGTCAATGCCTTAGTTTAAATCAACATACTTATATATAAAGGGCGGTCTGATTCAGACCGCCCTTTTATTTTGCTGTACTAGTGACTAATACTTGCTGTGAAATCTCAGCTTTGTTATTCTGTATGTGTTTTCACCATATTTTTCAACAAACTCATAATAGTGCCTTCCCGTATGTTTGAAATCGATGATGCAAGATGCTGCGATTTCATAATACATGGTTTGTCCCTCAATCATCAAACGTGCTCCTTCTTTTCTGTAGGCAGATCTGAGAAGTTGTAATTCTAATAAATTCCACGTGGTGTTGCTGGCTGAAAAAAATTCAGCCGTTGAGTAGATCCCTGAAGTTATTTCTGTTTTACAACCGTAGTAGTTGGGGATATCTTCAAAAAATTTTAAAATAAGTTCGTTTATAGGTTCTTCCACGTTGTTACAGTCTGATTCCTGGAGGTAGTAAGTCTTTGTACGTTGGGTTTTTCTTCATAAAAGTAGAAATAGCTGCTTGTGTAGGGACCACACGCCAACGTTTCTCTTCAGCAATTTGCATGATTTCATGCAGGACATCGTTTATTGTTTCTTCGTGGATGTTTTCAGAAACGTTCATTTTGGTTAAAAATAATTTGCGCTCTTGAAAAGAATATTCCACGATGACGTTTCCTTCTTCTGTTTTGTGTTCGAATTGTCTTAATAATTCGTCATTTTTTATTTCCATAACTAAATCCTTTTATTGATTAGTTTAAATTTGGTG
>JAGHSS010000396.1 GCA_018065745.1 Candidatus Neoflavobacterium equi
GAATACAAATAAATAAATAAAAAAAGTCCCCAACCATATAATATATAACAACTAATAATTTAATATTACTATCTTTGCAGACTAGAAATTTCTACAAACAACGAATGGAAATTGTTAGCGCAAAACAAATTGCTAAAGCCATAAAATTAGACAAGTATGGAATTTTCGGAAGATTTGCTGGATGGTGTATCCTCAAATTGTCCCGTATTTCTAAACTTAACAAAATATACGACAAGACGCATCATTTGGAAAGTTTAGATTTCATCCATGCGATATTGAAAGATTTTAAAGTCAAAATTGAAATTCCTGAAGAGGATTTAAAAAGACTTCCAAAAGAAGGACCTTATATCACCATTTCCAATCACCCATTGGGAGGGATTGACGGAATTTTATTGATGAAAATCATGTTGGAACACGATCCTAATTTCAGGATTATTGCCAATTTCTTATTGCAAGAAATTGAACCGTTGAAACCCATCATCATGCCTGTTAACCCATTTGACACACACAAAGATGTGAAGTCAAGCGTCATTGGTCTAAAAGAAACTTTGAGACACCTAAGCGATGGTAAACCGTTGGGGATTTTCCCAGCTGGTGAAGTATCTACTATAAAAGAGGGGAAAATCATGTTGGATAAACCTTGGGAAGAAAGCGCTCTGAAAATTATCAGAAAGGCAAACGTTCCTGTGGTACCTATCTATTTCCACGCTAAAAACAGCAGATTGTTCTACTTATTATCTAAGATTAGTCCAATTTTGCGCACGTTTAAATTGCCTTCTGAATTGTTGACACAAAAGAATAGGATAATTAAAATCAGAATCGGTAAACCGATTTCTGTCAACGAACAAAACGAACACAACCAAAGTATTGAAGAGTACACAGAATTCTTGAGAAAGAAAACGTATATTTTATCCAATGCTTTTGAGGAGACAGAAAACAAATTATTGAGCAAGGAAACGCTACAGAATTTGACTACTCCAAAATCTCCTAAACCTAAGAAAATTGTCCATGCTGCAAATCAGGACAAAATTGAAGCAGAGATTGCTGAAATTAGAAAAGACTTGGGAAAAAACAGGTTGTTGAGCAGTAAAAATTACGAGGTGTTTTTTGTTTCTGCAGATAAAATTCCAAATATCTTACACGAGATCGGAAGGTTGAGAGAAATCACCTTTAGAGAGATTGGTGAGGGAACGAACGAATCTACAGATATTGACAAGTTTGACAAATACTACTACCATATGTTCTTATGGGATAGCGATGCTAAGAAAATTGCAGGAGCTTACCGCATGGGATTGGGATCTGAAATTTTCCCTAAATATGGTATTGACGGTTTCTATATGCAAGAATTGTTCAAATTTGAACCTGAATTGCACAAGATGATGTCTGAATCTATTGAAATGGGTAGGGCGTTTATCATCTCTGAATACCAACAAAAACCAATGCCGTTGTTCTTGCTTTGGAAAGGTATTGTACACACGACATTGCGTCATCCAGAACACAAATATTTGATTGGTGGTGTGAGTATCAGTAATCAATTCTCTGACTTCTCTAAATCATTGATGATTGAGTTTATGAAGTCTCATTATTACGATCCTTACATAGCACAGTTCATCAGACCTAAGATGGAGTACAAGGTGAAACTTAAGGATGAAGACAAAGATTTCATCTTTAATGCCACTGAGGCTGATTTGAACAAGTTTGACAAACTGATTGACGAAATTGAACCAGGAAGCTTGCGCTTGCCGGTATTGATTAAAAAATACATCAAACAGAATGCACGTGTGATTGCGTTTAACGTGGATCCATTGTTCAACAACTCTGTTGACGGATTGATGTATATCAGGATTGCAGACTTACCAGAAAGTACCGTGAAACCGGTAATGGAGGAATTTCAAGCTGAACTGGAACGCAGATTAGACGAAAAGGGAATTTAAAATTCCGACTATAATACATAAAAAAAGAGAGCCTGTTTTACAAGCTCTCTTTTTTTGTTTGTATAAAATGGTTAAGCTACAGGAATCTGAGCTGTAATCTTGTCTAAAATCACCTTGGCTAGTTTGTACTTACTCTCCTGTGTCCAACCGGCAATATGGGGTGTCAACAACACATTGTCTGCCTGAACCAAATACTGCAAAGGCGCTGGCATCTCTGCTTCAAAAAGCGATTCAAAAGATAACTTTTCATATTCCAAAACATCCAATCCTGCACCAAGAACACGCTTGCTTTTCAAGGCTTCAACCAGGTCTGCAGTCACCACACTTTTCCCTCGTGCTGTGTTGATGAACCAAAAGGGTTTTGAAAATTCTGAAATGAATTGTGCGTTGATCATCTGATTGGTTTCTGGGGTCCAAGGGGTGTGTATACTCAAGACATCAGCGCGCTCTTTCAGCTCTTTTAAGGACACCTGTTGGGCGTTGGCATCTCCAACATCAGGCAATAGGTCGTGACACAAAACAGTGACGTCAAATCCTTGTAGTCTCTTGGCAAAAGCTTTTCCCATATTTCCATACCCAATGATACCGACGGTTTTGCCTTCCAGCTCCACACCCCTGTTGGACTCTCTGTTCCACTGTCCTGATTTCACCTCAGCATTGGCGCGATTGAGGTTGTTGAACAAGGAAAGCAACATGCCCAAGGCTTGTTCTCCAACAGCTGTTCTATTGCCTTCTGGAGCTGCGATTAGCGCAATACCTTTGGCCGCTGCATATGCACAGTCTATGCTTTCCAGTCCTGCCCCAACACGGGCAATAAACTTAAGGTTGGTTGCACGGTCCAAAAAGGCGGCGTCAATCTTGAATCTACTTCTGATCACAACACCGCAATAATCACTTATTTTGTCTTCAATCTCTGATTTTGAAGCGGTGTAATCTGCGTGGTTTTCAAATCCAGCAGTTGCTAAACCATCCCATAAAACAGGGTGATTGGTATCTATATGGAGTACTTTATTTGTTTTCATGAATTGAAATATATAAAGTAAAGGTACAAAAAAAGGGGGCTTAACCCAATGGAATATTATAAACGGGGATGGATATAATGCCGTTTGTTTTATGCTTGTTGCATGGGGTTTGAAGAAAGGAAGTGCCCGCGTTAGGGATTGAAGCGGCATCCTTTTGTCAAGGCGTTGCGGAGCAAAAGCCGGCAACAAAAGATAAAGCGCAAAGCCCGCCGCTAGCGTCTAGCTAGCGGAACGCCCTACATATAATTTTATAATTTAATCTGTGTATTTTAAAAACCACCCAAAACAATATGGGCCAGGGTGAAGTAGATTAGGGTACCCAAAATGTCATTGCTCGTGGTGATGAACGGGCCGGTTGCCAAGGCGGGATCCACACCATATTTGTTCAAAACAATGGGGATAAAAGTCCCTATTAAAGAGGCAAAAATAATAACAGAAATCAAAGCCATTGCAACAATTTCTGCAATTTGAATATCAATTCCCAACAGGAAATAACTACCTAAGAAAAGGATGGTAGCGAGGATAAAACCGTTGAATAAACTGAGTGATAATTCTTTTAAAAGTCGTTTAAAAATGGACCCTGACAGGGTGTTGTTAGCCAAACCTTGCACAATTATCGCTGAGGATTGCACTCCTACATTTCCAGCCATCGCGGCAATTAGCGGGGTGAAAAAGAACAGTTTTCCGTGCTCTGCCATTGCGCCCTCAAAAGAGGTCAGGACATGGACGGTGACAAAACCACCCAAGAGTGCTAAAATCAACCACGGGAGGCGGGCTCTGGTCAACTGCCAGATGCTGTCATCAGCCTCGACGTCTTGAGAAATCCCGGCTGCAAGTTGGTAATCTTTGTCTGCCTCATCCTTGATCACATCCACGATGTCGTCAATGGTAATTCTGCCCACAAGTCTTCCCATTTCATCCACCACTGGGATGGCCTCCAAGTCGTACTTCTGCATGATGCGCGCCACCTCAACATCCTCTGTATCCACGCGGACAAAGTCCACTTTGGGGATGTAAATTTCGCGGATCGGGGTTTTGGTACTGGTGGTCAATAAATCCTTCAATGAAAGACGGCCTTTCAAGCGTTCCTCATCATCCACAACATAAATGGAATGGACGCGAGACACGTTTTCAGCCTGCAATCGCATCTCTTTGACACAGGTCAGGACGTTCCAATTTTCATTGACTTTTACCAACTCTTTCCCCATCAAACCACCGGCAGAATCTTCATCATAGCGCAAAAGCTCCACAATGTCTTTGGCGTGTTCCACGTCTTCCAACTCAGAGATAACCTCGTGCTTTTTGTTGTGGGGCAACTCTGCAATAATATCTGCAGCGTCATCTGTATCCAACTCATCCAGCTCTTCAGCAATTTCTTTTGGCGACAGGGTGCGAAGAATTTTTTCACGAACCTCTTCGTCAAGCTCTAATAAAATTTCAGCTGTTTGTTCAGAATCAAGGATTTTAAAGACATAACTCGCGTCGTCTGCATCCAACTCCTCCAAAATCTCAGCCATATCAGCAAAGTGAATATCCTGAAGTAAGTTTGCCAACTCCTTGTCCTTATTCGCTTTGATCAAAGATTCAATTTGATCAATAAATTCTTTACTGATTTTAAACTCCATCGGCTTGTATTTTAGATGTTAGTGCAATAAAATCTTGCACGTCAATTTGTTCTGGTCTCAAGTTGAAGATGGTTTCTTCTCTCAACGTTTCAGATAGGTTCAACGCTTTCAAGCTGTTTCTCAACGTCTTTCTGCGCTGTCCAAAGGCCATTTTAACCACCGTGAAAAACAATTTTTCATCACATGGCAAATGGTAGTTTTCCTTGCGCTTCATGCGCATTACTCCAGATTTTACTTTTGGAGGTGGGGTGAAAACATGCTCTGAAACCGTGAAAAGGTATTCTGTGTCATAAAAGGCTTGAGCTAAAACAGAAAGAATTCCATAAGCCTTGCTCCCTTTCTTTTCACAGATGCGTTCTGCCACTTCTTTTTGGAACATACCTGAAAATTCAATCACTTGCTCACGCATCTCCAATGCTCTAAACACAATTTGTGTGGAAATATTGTAAGGGAAGTTCCCAATGATTGCAAAAGGTTCGTTTCCAAACACCTTGGTCATGTCATATTTCAAAAAGTCCTCAGAAATGATGTTGTTGGACAACTTCAAATAATGTGCTTTCAAATATTCCACAGACTCTGTGTCAATTTCAATTACATAAGTTTCAATCGGTTTTGGAAGTAGGTATTTTGTCAATACTCCCATTCCTGGACCAATTTCAATAACTTTTTTATATCCTTCCAAACGCAAAGAATCTGCAATTTGCTGTGCAATACTTTCATCATTCAGGAAGTGTTGCCCCAAATGCTTCTTTGCTTTTACTTTATCTATACTCATGTAATTTATGCTTTGGTAAATTCTTCTACCAGTTGTAATTCTGTTCTAAAAACCAACATTTTGTCGGCAAATTTAATCAAGGCTTCACGCTCTAATCTAGGAGCGTGTTCTCTTTGAAAAGCACGAAGCGTTTCAAGGGAATCCGTCGCGTACTGAAGGGAATAGGTCTGCCCTCCCATTTCTTCCTCAACCAAAACTTTAACCATCTTAGCGCCTGAAAAAGCGTTGGTAGCCAAAACGTTTGGTATGTGTGTTTCACGCATCCAAGTCAACCACTGCTGGTGAACTGAATCGTCAATATTTATGGTCTCATTAAAAATAATCATGCTATAAATTTTTATCTCCCCTCAGGCGTCTGTACTGTGTCTGTGCTTCCACAAAGTGAATACTGTCTGCGTGGTGGAAAATGATCTGTTCATATTGTTGTTTTGCCAAATCTTCTTGTTGAAGATGTAGGCGGTATATTTCTGCACTGTAAAAAAATGCCTCGTCTCTGTATATGCTTTCTTTGTGCTCCTGAATGATGCGGTTGAAATAAACCAAAGCCTCTTGATAATTCCCCAAATCCTGCTGTAATTCCCCCAAGCGCAAAAGGGTGGCATCAGCAATCTGTTCCTCTTTGTGTTCCAACAACAACTCCTTGAGAACGGTCAAAGCTTCTGCCTTTTTGTTTTGGTAAATTAAAAAATCAGCACGGGCAAATTTCTTTAAACTCTGCTGGGTTGAATCAGCAACGGTGGCATCATTGATGAGTAAGAACAACTCCAAAGCATCATTGGCGATCAACTGTGAAGTGGCTTGCTTGAGCACTTTGAACTGCTTCTGTGCCCATTCAAAATCCCCTTTGTAATAGCTTGCTTTAGCCAATTTAAAAGTCGCTTCATGGGCAAACTCGTGATTCTTTAAAGCGTCTTCAATCTGTGCATACAAAAGAATGCTTTGATTGAATTTTTCTTGCATCAAAAAAACATCTGCCATCAAATCTTTGAGCTTAGCTCCTTCATAGATGTTGAGATTCAATTGTTGCAATTGTTTGAACTTCTTTTCTGCAGCAGTGTAATCTTTGATCACAAAAGCTTCAAAAGAAGCCGTTTGCAACGCCAAATCCAAGGTGGCATTACTGTAATCATAATGGTCCAAAAATGCATTTAATTGGGCTTGCACTGCTTTTTGATTTGCAGCTGTTGCCAACTTTATATCCACCTCATTTTTGAGGTATTGAATTTCTAAAATCAGGTTCTTATCCTGTGTGTTTTCTGACGCAAAGGTCAAAATTTCTGCCGTCTGCTCCCAGTCTTTGTCTGTCATGGTTGCTCTTCCCAAGGAGATGATCTTTCTGAGGTTGTCCCCATTTCTTCTAAAGATGGCTTTTTCTTGTATAAACGCCTTGCCGTATTCCTTTTGTTGCACAAAAAACCAAGAGAGAAACCCGTTCCAAAAAACGTCCTGCGTCTGTTGGGATTTGTTGAGCAATGCTTTTCTCAGAATTCCAGCAAACTTGAGGTCTGCATCTTCTTGTAAATAGCGCACCAACAAATTTTGAACCCCAAACTCATTGGTTTTATTGCGTTCTACATAATTCAACAGCTTTTCAACCATGATTTCCATCTTGCCTTGTTGCCCATAGAGCAACGACAATTGGTAGTCAAAATTAAATTGATCATTTTTTAAAACAGCCAATTCATACGCTTTGATTGCGTAGTCCAACAAAACTTTGTCTTCAAATTCTTTGGCAATTTGGTACACCAAATGCGGCTGAATGTCAATGGACTTGAGCGCTTTTTCATACTGCTGTACAGCCTCTGAATTTTTTTGTTGCAATTGGAAATTGTATCCCAAGTCAACGTCTAAAGCGGCTATTTTGTATTTGTTTATCCTGTTTTTTATCAGCTGTTGTGCCTTGGCATATTGCTGAAGCTCTTGATAGCAAACCAAGACTTTTTGATACACCTGTGGGTTGCCGTCATTCTTGTCCAGCAATTGTTCATACAGCACCAGAGCTTTTTCAAAATCTCCGGACTGAAAGTACCTCAAAGCCATTTGACTGTCTTGTGCAGACAGTGTATATGTGTACAAAAAGCAAATAAAAAGTAGGATTTTATTCATAAAAATAGCAGTCCTTTTAAATAAACAATGTACTAAGGTAGCTATTAATAACCACATTAGTACATTTATTATAGTTGCCAAAGCACACCAAGGTATGTTTGATTTGGATTAGTCGATGATATCAAATCCTGTGTATCTTCTCAATACTTCAGGGATGACAATACCTTCTGGCGTTTGGTAATTTTCCAAAATACCAGCCAATACACGTGGCAATGCCAATGAACTTCCGTTCAATGTGTGTGCCAATTGCGTTTTTCCATCTTTCCCTTTGAAACGCAATTTCAGGCGGTTTGCTTGAAAGGTTTCAAAGTTAGAAACAGAAGAAATTTCCAACCAACGGTCTTGAGCAGTTGAGAATACTTCAAAGTCATAAGTCAATGCAGAAGTGAATCCCATATCTCCACCACAAAGGCGCAAGATGCGGTAAGGCAACTTCAATTCATTCAATATATCTTTTACATGTTCTACCATACCGTCCAAGGCAGCGTATGAATTATCTGGGTGCTCAATGCGCACAATTTCTACTTTGTCAAATTGGTGCAAACGGTTCAAACCGCGCACGTGTGCTCCATAAGAACCTGCTTCACGTCTAAAACAAGGTGTGTATGCCGTTGCTTGAACTGGCAATTCACTTTCTTGCAAGATTACATCTCTGTACATGTTGGTTACCGGTACTTCTGCCGTAGGGATCAAGTACAAATCATCCACCGTTGAATGGTACATTTGTCCTTCTTTGTCTGGCAATTGTCCTGTTCCATATCCAGAAGCTTCGTTAACCAAGTGAGGCACTTGGAATTCTTTGTATCCAGCGTCTGTGTTTTTATCTAAAAAGTAAGAAATTAAAGCACGTTGTAATTTAGCTCCTTTACCTTTGTAAACAGGGAAACCAGCACCTGTGATTTTTGATCCTAAATCAAAATCAATGATGTCATATTTTTTAGCCAAATCCCAGTGTGGCATTGCTCCTTCTGCAAGAACAGGAATTTCTCCGTGCTCAAAAACATTCAAATTGTCATCTGCCGTTTTACCTGCAGGTACAATATCTGCTGGCAGGTTGGGAAGTGTATATAATAAGTTTGTCAAACTTTCAGTAACTGAGTTTAACAAATCTGTCAATTCTTTAGTTTGTTCTTTAGAATTTGCCGTTTTAGTTTTCAGGATTTCAGCTTTTGCTTTTTCTCCGTTTTTCATCAACGCCCCAATGTCTTTGGACAGCTTATTGGATTCAGCTAAAAGGTTATCCAACTCAACTTGAGTGCTGCGACGTTTCTCGTCCAAAGCAATAACTTCTTTGATAATTTCAGCTGCATCAAGATTTCTTTTCGCAAGGGCTTGCACCACTTTCTCTTGATTTTCTCTAATAAATGCTATCTGTAACATAATTAATATTTTTATATAAC
>JAGHSS010000373.1 GCA_018065745.1 Candidatus Neoflavobacterium equi
AATTATGTGTTTATGAAATGATTTTTGTAAATTTCAACCTTAATAAACAATTTTACTATGAGTAAAAAACCTAACAACTTAGGCAAATCGGCTAAAGATTATTCAGCCAAAATTTTAAAACTTCTTTCAAAAGATCCAAACAAATCATATAACTACAAACAAATAGCTGCTGTTCTTGATATTAACGATACAAAAGGCAGAAATGACATAATCAAAGAATTAAAAATATTAGTTTCCAAGGCAAAAATCTCAACAGATGATCGTGGTAAATATCAAATCATTGCCACAGCTGAGTATTATGAAGGAACGGTGGACATGACCACCAGAAAAACGGCCTACTTTGTTTGTGAAGATTTAGAAGAAGATGCTTTCATTCCAACCAACAACCTGCACAAGGCTTTGGATGGGGACCGCGTGCGTGTATATTTATACAACAAACGCGCTTCAAAAAAACCAGAAGCAGAAGTTTTGGAAATCTTGGAACGCAAAAGAGAAGAGTTTGTTGGGGTTATTGAAATACAAAAGAACTTTGCCTTTGTAACTACTGCAAATGCAAAAATGTACACAGATATATTCATTCCAAAAGACAAATATGGCGATGCTCAAAATGGGGACGTTGTATTGGTAAAGATGGAAGATTGGCCAAAAAAGGCAGACAGCCCATTTGGTAAAGTACTCAAAGTTTTGGGGAAACCTGGAGAGCACAATACAGAAATTCACGCCATCTTAGCTGAATATGGTTTGCCGTCAGAATTCCCGGTAGAGGTAGAGGCTTTTGCTCAGAAATTGGATACTTCCATTACAGCAGAAGAAATTGCTAAAAGACGCGATATGCGTGATACTTTGACGTTTACCATTGACCCAAAAGATGCCAAAGATTTTGATGACGCCTTGTCATTCAAAGTTTTGGAAAACGGCAATTTTGAGATTGGTATCCACATTGCTGACGTGTCACATTACGTTCAAGAAGGAACGGTTTTGGATGAGGAAGCCTACCAAAGAGCAACCTCTGTTTATTTGGTGGACCGCGTTGTGCCGATGCTCCCTGAAGTACTTTCAAATTTTGCGTGTTCCCTGCGTCCACATGAAGAGAAATACACCTTTTCTGCAGTTTTTGAACTAGACAACAAGGCAGAACTTAAAAATGCATGGTATGGTAGAACGGTAACATATTCTGACCAACGCTTTGCATATGAAGAGGCTCAGGCAGTTATTGAATCTAAATCTACACATATTCCTGCTGAGGTATCCTTGACAGGTGCGGCCTATGAGGTGTC
Organism: Candidatus Neoflavobacterium equi; assembly: GCA_018065745.1. Taxonomy (GTDB): domain Bacteria; phylum Bacteroidota; class Bacteroidia; order Flavobacteriales; family Flavobacteriaceae; genus Flavobacterium; species Flavobacterium equi. Next base: position 1,278 of record JAGHSS010000373.1, read on the forward strand.
TGAAGACATCCAATTTGCCATTCTTAAAATGGATGAATTGGCTAAAATCATGCGCAATAAACGCATGAACAACGGGGCCATTTCTTTTGACAAGGTGGAAGTAAAATTCCATTTGGATCAAAATGCAGAACCTGTAGGTGTGTATTTCAAAGAGGCTAAAGACGCCAATAAATTGATTGAAGAATTCATGCTTTTAGCCAATAGAAAGGTTTCTGAATTTATTGGAAAGCAAGAAAAAACCTTTATATACAGAATTCACGACGAACCAGATCAAGATAAATTATTTAACCTTCAAGGGATTATTTCAAGATTTGGTTACAGTTTGAATTTTAAATCTAAAAATGACATATCAAAATCTTTGAACAAATTGTTAGTTGACGTTCAAGGTAAAAAAGAGCAAAACCTGGTTGATACACTGGCTATTAGAAGTATGAGCAAGGCGGTTTATTCCACAAATAACATTGGACATTACGGTTTGGCGTTTGATTATTACTCACATTTCACCTCGCCAATTAGACGTTATCCTGATGTTATGGCACACCGTTTGTTACAAAGTTATTTGGATGGAGCAAAATCTGCTGATGAGGAGACTTTTGAAACCAAATCAATGCATTGTTCTCAGATGGAAGGATTGGCATCAAGCGCTGAAAGAGACAGCATCAAATACATGCAGGTTAAATTCATGCAGGACCAAGGGGACAAAGAGTTCTTGGGTGTCATTTCAGGAGTTACTGAATGGGGAATCTATGTGGAAATCATGGAGAACAAATGCGAGGGAATGGTGCGCATCAGAGATATTAAAGACGATTACTACACCTTTGACGACAAACAATATGCTTTGGTAGGAGAGGTGTCCAAAAATGTGATCCAATTGGGTGACGAGGTAATTGTCAAAGTCAAAAATGCAGATTTAGTTAAGAAGCAGTTGGATTTTACCTATATCCGCAAAAACAACTAAAAATTTAAACGTATGAATTTGAAAGGAATCGTTTTGTTTTTGGCCACTACAGCGGCTTTTGCCCAAGGACCAATTACAAAAAATGTAGGAGAAGTTACTTCAGTAAAAAGTTTTGACAAAATAAGCGTACAATTGATAAAATCCAATGAAAACAAGGTAGTCTTGTCTGGAAATGAATCTGAGTATGTGGAATTAGTCAACAAAAACGGGGAATTAAAGGTTAAAATGCCTTTGAAAAAGACTTTGAAAGGGCAGGATGTAGTTGCCAAAGTATATTATACAGGAAAAATCACGGAGGTTAACGCCAGTGAATATTCTTATATATCTAGTGAAGATGTTATGGAATCTTTAGATTTTACAGCGGCTGCTAAAGAAGGAGCAAATGTAAAATTGAAAGTAAATACAAAAAAATTGGATGTAAAAGTTACCAGCGGTGCGGAAATATCGATTGATGGTCAAACAAAAAATCAATCCATTTTAGTTAATTCTGGAGGTAAATACAAGGCTAAAAACTTGAAGTCTGACCAATGCTCAGTTACTGTAAATGCAGGAGGTGAGGCTGAAGTTAGTGCAGAAGATATTGTCAATGCAAAAGTGCGCGCAGGCGGTGTAATTGACGTTTATGGCAACCCTAAATTGTTGAATGAGGAGAAAGTTGTTGGGGGAACAATCAACCAACATAAAAGCTAAATAAGGTATAAAAAACTTATTTATAGCTTATATTTGCTATCCTTATATAAAAATTCAACATGTTAGATGATATATTAACCGGAATTCCACTTGGTTTTTTCTTGAGTTTCATGATTGGCCCCGTCTTTTTTGTGTTGTTGGAAACCAGCATTACCAAAGGGATTAAAGCCGCGCTTACCTTTGATTTTGGCGTCATTTTAGCCGATATGTTTTTTATTTGTGTAGCTTATTTCAGCTCTTACAAATTACTTGAAAGCATAAAGGATGACCCTGCAATTTTCATCTTTGGTGGCTTGATCATGTTTGGATATGGCATAATTTCTTTTTTCAAATTGAAAAAAGAAAATGTCAACATCAAAGAAACATCCGAAATTAAAGAGGTGTTGGGTGCCAAAAATTACTTGGCCTTATTCATAAAGGGATTTCTTTTAAATTTCATCAATATTGGTGTTTTAGGTTTCTGGTTGGGAATATTATTAACCTTTGGCCCTCAATTTGACATGCAAACTTCCAGATTACTCTTGTTTTTTGTTTCTGTTATTGGGGCATATTTTGTGACCGACATTGGAAAAATCATCTTAGCTAAACAATTGAGAAGCAAACTGACACCAAAAAACATTTTGAAGGTTAAAAAAATCAGCAGCATTGTGTTGATTGTATTTGGATTAGCTTTGATGTCTCAAGGTTTATTTCCAAAAGAAAAGGAAATGTTGCAAAAGCAATTAGAAAAAGTAAGTAAATAAAAATATTAGGGGCGTTGCCCTCCGGGCCGGGTCTTCCGCTGTATCTTTTGTCAGGCAAAGCCTTCCAAAAGGATGCCGCTGCAACCCCTAACGCAAATACATACATACAAAAAGGCGCTCTCTTCAGGGCGCCTTTTTTATTGGTATAAATTCAGTACCAAACCTTACTAGTTTGAAATCTATTATAAACACTTTTAGAGCCTATTGAACACATATATATCAAACAGCATTATGATTCATGGTTTGGTCAACAACATTCAAAAATAGGTAGTAAAACATCTATTCAATATTTACAGAAAGAAAATGATAGAATAGGTTTGTGGAATTTGCTGATCCTTGAAATGAAGAATTAAAGGAAATAGAAGGTTTGCATTGAGAATTGAGTAAAATAGCTTCTGGAAAACACGATACATTATGGACAAAAAAAAAGGACCATTTCTGAGAAATGATCCTTTTTGGTAATCTGGAGGCATCTAGCGGATTCGAACCGCTGTAGACGGTTTTGCAGACCGCTTCCTAGCCACTCGGACAAGATGCCTTGTGTATTACGGTTGCAAATATAGGAACATTTTCTATATTTCAAAGCCTCCAGACAAAAAAAACATACAATTAATTTCTGTATTCTTCAAGCTCTACGGTAACTCGCTCAACATCACCACCTATAGGAGGATTAATTTTTGAGACCCCTAATTTAATTCTGGACACCATAGGCAATTCTGAGAAGATTCTGCGCACAATGCGGTGTCCAACATGCTCTAATAATTTAGAACGGATGGCCATTTCCTCACAAACCACACGGTTTAAGTGAACGTAGTCTACGGTATCTTCCAATTCATCTGTTTCCCATGACTTGCGCAAATCTGCTTTTATTTCCAAATCCACTACATAATCAGATCCTATTTTACTTTCTTCAACCAAACAACCGTGGTAGGCAAACACGCGAATATTCTGTAATCTTATCAGACTCATGACAACTGTTTTTATAATCTGGTATAAAGTTACAAAACATAAAAAATGATAGGGCATTTGTTCAACAAAATTTGGTAAATTTGTAATCTTAATTCAGGAATATGTCAACAAAAGAAAAATCATTGAATTTTATAGAGCAAATCATTGAAGAGGATCTTAAAGATGGTTTGTCACCAAATAAGTTACGTTTCAGATTTCCACCAGAACCAAATGGTTACTTACACATTGGACATGCATCTTCCATTTGTTTGAACTTTGGTTTGGGAACAGATTACAACGCGCCAGTAAACTTGCGTTTTGATGATACCAACCCGGCTAAAGAAGAGCAGGAGTTTGTGGATGCCATCAAAAACGATGTGGAGTGGTTGGGTTTCAAATGGGATCAAGAGGTGTATGCCTCAGATTATTTCCAACAATTGTATGATTGGACCATTGAATTGATCAAAAAAGGCAAGGCTTATGTAGACGATCAGTCTTCTGAAGATATTGCCAAACAAAAAGGAACTCCAACGCAACCTGGTACAGATTCACCAAACAGAAACCGTTCTGTTGAGGAGAATTTGGAACTTTTTGAACAAATGAAAAACGGAGTCTTTGAAGAAGGAACTCATATTTTGCGTGCAAAAATTGACATGAGCTCTCCAAACATGCTGATGCGTGATCCAATCATGTACAGAATTATCAAAGCTTCTCACCACAGAACAGGTACAGATTGGTGTATTTACCCAATGTATGACTGGGCTCACGGTGAATCAGATTATATTGAACAAATATCTCACTCTTTCTGTACGTTGGAATTTTTACCTCACAGAGAGTTGTATGATTGGTTCTTGGATCAAATACACGATGCGAATTTGGTGCGTCCAAAACAACGTGAATTTGCGAGAAGAAACCTGTCTCACACGGTCGTTTCAAAAAGAAAATTGATGCAATTGGTAAAAGAAAACCATGTAAATGGTTGGGATGATCCAAGAATGTCTACAATTTCTGGAATGAGAAGAAGAGGGTATACTCCGGCTGCTATTAGAAATTTTGCTGACACTATTGGTATCGCAAAAAGAAGCAACTTGATTGATGTATCTCTTTTGGAATTCTGTGTGCGTGAAGATTTAAATAAAATTACAGACCGTGTAATGGCTGTTCTTGATCCGGTAAAATTGGTAATCACCAATTATCCAGAAGGACAAGAGGAGTGGTTAGACGCTGAAAACAATCCAGAAGCTGAAGAATTAACTTTCAGACAAGTTCCTTTCTCAAGAGAACTTTATATTGAACGTGAAGACTTCTTGGAAGAAGCGAATAGCAAATTTTTCAGATTGACTTTGGGTAAAGAAGTTCGTCTAAAAAATGCATACATCATCAAAGGAGAAGCTGTTGTAAAGGATGAAGCAGGAAACATCACTGAAATTCACGTTACTTATGACGCAGATTCTAAATCTGGAAGTGGAAGTGAAGCATCAAAACGCAAGGTAAAAGGAACTATTCACTGGGTTTCAATTCCTCACGCGGTTGCTGCAGAAGTTCGCATTTATGACCGTTTGTTCAGTCATGAAAATCCAGATGGTAACAAAGATGTTGACTTTAAAGAATTCATCAATCCTGACTCATTGAAAGTAATTACTGGATATGTAGAACCAAGCTTGAAAACAGCGGTTTCTGGAGATAAATTCCAATTCCAACGTTTGGGTTATTTCTGTGTGGATAAAGACAGTAATGCAGATCAATTGGTTTTCAATAAAACAGTTGGTTTGAGAGATACTTGGGCTAAATTAGCAACAGAGTAAAAAGAATAACGATATATATAAAACGGGCCATTTCAATTGTGAAATGGCCCGTTTTTTTGGTTGTACCCGCGTTAGGGATTGAAGCGAAATCCTTTCCTTGGCCTTTAGCCAAGGAAAGATTGGAGCGCAAAGCCCGACCCACAATTCATTGTGGGTAACGCCCAAAATAATATAATTAATTATAGCAATACTTTTATACCAATTGTGGTCCACAACCCGGGCATTGGAAATGCTCCTGCCTCAATAAAACGTTGGTTTAAGAGGTTTTGTCCGTCTGCATAGACTTGGATTGATTTAAACTGTTTTGACACCCTTAAATCCATTAAAAAGTAGTCTTTATAGGAAGCTCTGTCGTTGTATCTGTTGGCAAACAATACGCTCCATCCTTTGTGGTGGGTATAACTGAGTGTGGTAATGATTTGATGTCTTAAATTATTGACGGTATACTTGGACAATATCCCGGCTTCTAGGTTGGACATTTCACTGTTCAAATAGGTGTAAGAAGCCTGCCATCTCCATTGGTTAGGCCCTGTTGTTTTCAAGTTTTGGTTCCAATTGACAGTCAAACCTTGGACTTTGTTGTCTGCAAAGTTTTGGGCTTGAAACGGCACGGTGCTTTCTGCCCTTGTCCAATCGATAAAATTGGAAATTGCACGGTTGAAATATATGACTTTCACATTGGTTTTATGCAGGGAATACTTAAAGCCTCCTTCCCATTGAAAGGACTTTTCTTGATGCAGATTTGGATTTCCTATATTGCCTGGCCTTTGGTCCAAATACAGGTCTGTAAAAGAGGGGATACGGGCACTTGAACCTGCATTAACCAAAACAGAAAAGGAATCAGAAAAGGAATAGTTTAAATCAAAACCGGGAAACACCTGCCAGCCAAAATCGGAATTGTAATTGATATATGCTCCAATGTTGACATCTAATTTGTTGAAATATACATTTTTAAATTCGGCATACATTCCGGTATTGGAACGTTGATGATCTCCAATATTAGACGAATTGATTTGTTGCTGCTGGTGTTCCAATCCCAATCCAAAATCCCCAATAGCCGTTTTTAAAGCGGCATTGGCTTCTGCGGTAAACACATTGCTGTAATGCTGACTTCTGGCCACATCCAAACGGTGTTTAAAATAGCGGTAATCATCGTATCCATAGCGGTAACCAATCTTTGAATTCAAGGTCAGACGTTCTGAAACCTGGTGTTTGGTCCCCAAATGAACCAAGGTTGTGGCTACAATTTCCTGGGCGTCCTTGTCTCCGGGAGCGGCATAAAAACCATGTGCACCAAAATCACTTTGAGCCCATGATCCAAGCAGGTATAGGCTGTTTTTAGTATCAAAATCTACATTCCCTTGGTACAAGAGCTTTACATTGTCAAAACCGGTGTTGAATCTGTAACCATTTCCCTGTTCCAAACTTCCATAAAGCTGGTGTTGGTGGGTCTCCTTGACAAGGCCTCCACCCATTTGTACCCCATAATTATGATAGGCTGTAGCGGTAGTTTCATGTTCTGGCGTTTTGTAATTGGTCCCGCTAAATGCATGGGCAAAAACAAAATTTTCCTGTGGATTTTTAGTGACAATATTAATCGCACCTGTCAGGGAATTGATCCCATAAATGCGGGCAGCAGGGCCTCTCAAAATTTCTATACGATCAATTAATTCTGTGGGTAATGGCAAATTCAAGGTGTTGTGTGCAGTCTGTGCATCAGAAATCTTGATGCCGTTGAGCAAAATCAGCGTCTGCTCAAAACTACCACCGTCCAAGGAAACGTCTGCCTGTGTGCCAAAAGGACCGCGTTGTCTGATGTCTACACCAGCAACAAAAGACAGGATTTCACTAATTGATCTGGCAGGTAATTTTTTAATCTGTTCCTTGGTAATTACTTGAATATTTCTACTAGAAGCCGCTATAGGAAGTTGTATTCTGTTACCAAAAACTACCAGTTCTTCAATTTCTGTATTCTTCAATTCTTGGGCGTGTAACAAGGGGCAAGCGAGGATAACGAAAAGGTTTTTAAAATTCATTTTGTATGGATTATAATTATTAAATGCCTGAAAGTCAAACATTAAATTCTTAACAAATATTAACATTAAGCTTTGAAAAAACAAGTGTTTTCATATAATAATTTTTAGGGATTGGTAGTTTATATAGAGACAAAAGTGCAATGCACTTCATTTTTTTAGAAATAAAAAGATAAAATTATACAACTAATTATAAATTATTAAAAAACTAAAGTTATGGCAAACAATGTAGGAAGCGGAATCATCGCAGTATTGGCAGGAGCAGCAATTGGAGCAGCGGCAGGGATATTATTAGCACCTGAAAAAGGGTCTAAAATGAGACGTCGTATCAAAGATGGTGTATCAAGACAATCTGATGATTTATGCGGTAAAATTGACGATATCAAAAAACAATTAAAGGGTGTTGCTAAAGATAAAAAAGGAGACCTGGAAGATATCTTCAATCAATTTGTAGACAATGCAGGAGACAAAACAGAAGATGTTATCTCTAAACTTGAAAAAAAATTAGAAGAATTGAAAAGCAAAGCAAATAGAGAAGTAGCTAAAATTCAAAAATAAGCGACGCTATGGATGGTGTAAAAGAAAATTTGAGCGAAATTAAAAGCAATGTCAAAAAGTATATTGAAACCAACATCGACTATTTTCAGTTGTGGGGTTTCAAAATTACGACACGAGCATTGAGTTTACTTTTAAAAGTGTTTTTGCTAAGTTTGTTCTTATTATTATCACTCATATTGTTATCTTTTGCATTGGCTTTTGCTATTGGTGAACATTTTCAAAGCTATACATTAGGATTCGCATCCGTTGGTGTAATTTACATCTTGGTGAGCCTAATCCTGTACTTTTTTGGAAGAGCTTTTATTGACTCCACCGTGATCAGAAAATTTTCAGATATATTCTTTAAAGACTAATGATATGCTAAACAGAGACTATACATCCTATGAGGAGATCAATAGAGATTTGGAAATTCTGAGATTGGAGCGCGATTTGAGCTACCACAGAATTATACAGACATTTGAAAAAACCAAAGCAGGTGTTAAACAATCCTTTGCACCTATGAATTTGATTCGAAATTCCTTTCAATCATTTTCCTCAATAAATAAAACTTCTGGAATCAAAACAATTCTTATAACTGCAATTTTAAGATTTGTTATAAAGAAATTTCTAGATAGAAAATAAAAAAAAGCTAGAAGTATTTTACTTCTAGCTTTTTTAAAAAACAGGTTATTTATTTATCATTTCCGCCTTTTTTCATGGCCTCACCAATTTGGTTACTGGCTGTAAAGGAAGCGATCATATTGTTTAACATATCACTACCTGCTTGTGGTGAATTTGGAAGCAATATTAAGTTTGAATTATTACCGGTTCCCACAGATTGTAAGGTATCATAATGCTGTGTGACCACGATTAATGCAGAAGCTTCTTGAGAATTGATACCTACATGATTCAAGACTTCAACACTTTCTACCAATCCTCTTGCAATTTCACGCCTCTGATCTGCAATACCCTGACCTTGGAGCCTTTTGGATTCTGCTTCAGCTTTGGCTTTGGCCACAATCCTGATGCGTTCTGCTTCTCCCTCATATTCTGCTGCTGTCTTTTCACGGTCAGCTGCAGTGATTCTATTCATTGCATTCTTAACTTGAATGTCTGGGTCTATATCTGTGATTAATGTATTTATTATGTCATATCCATAAGTTTGCATGGCGTCATTCAATTCGCGTTTGACCGCTATAGCAATGTCATCTTTGCGCTCAAAAACGTCGTCTAATTTCAATTTTGGAACCTCAGCACGAACAACATCAAAGACATAAGAAGTGATTTGATCTTCTGGATATTCTAATTTATAAAAAGCTTCATAAACGCGTTCTTGAACAACTTTGTATTGTACAGAAACCTTCATCTTAACAAATACGTTATCTTTGGTTTTTGTCTCGATCAAAACGTCTAATTGCTGAATTTTAAGATTTACCTTTCCAGATAATCTATCAATTAGCGGCAATTTGAAGTGAAGCCCTGATTGTCTGATGTCTACAAACTTTCCAAAGCGTTCCACTATGACAGCTGTTTGTTGTTTGACTGTGAAAAAGGATGAAAATCCTATAACAGCAATGCACAGTAAAATGAAATAAATCCACATAAAATTAATTTTTTTTTGATATTCACATAAATATACAC
>JAGHSS010000331.1 GCA_018065745.1 Candidatus Neoflavobacterium equi
AATTTATCTTATGTAGCTTTTTTGGATTGACAGCAACTTTTGCTCAGGTTAAACCAAAACAAATCAAAGTTGCGAATCAAATATATGGCGACCTATACAAACAGGAAGCTCAAAAGCTAATCATAATAGTACCCACTTCTGGAACAGCAGACAGAAATGGAACTATTGAGGGGCATGAAACCAATATGTATAAAGATCTGGCGCAAAATTTAGTGAGCCCAGATTACGACGTGTTTACTTATGACAAGCGCATGGCATTCTTGAGTAAGAACAAATCTTCTTTGGACAACATCAATTTTGATCACAACATTGTAGACCTTAAAGCTGTAATTAATTATTACAAAGGAAAATACCAAAAAATTGTATTGGTAGCTCATGGAGAAGGTTCCTTAGTCGCTAGTGAAGCTGGTAAAGGAGCTGTTGAAGCTTTGGTTATTATCAATGGCTTGAGTATTCCCGTGGATCAAGTATTGCACAACCAGATTGCCAAAAAATATCCTGAATTAAGTCAAGCCGTTAAAAATGCAATGGCACAATACAAACAAGGCAACAGAAAAACAGACAATCCCATATTAGATCGATTTTTCACAGAGGACAAAATGAATTACTTATTGGATTTATTAAAATATGATCCCATAAGTTCAATCAAGGCGATGAATGTTCCAGTTTTGGTTTTAGCTTCTACAGAAGTTCCTGAGTTTTCGTATTACGACAGAATTGGATTTGAAAAAATTAGTGATCAAACGCCAATTTACCCACTTGAGGATATGGATTACAACTTAAAATTGATGGATCCAAATGATATTGTTAATTCTTTGGGCTTGAGAGTTAAAGCACCATTACATCCAAAAATATCCTCCTATATTCTAGATTTTCTAAATTCAAACGAAATTTAATACTGAAGCAATTCCAAACGTATTCCCCATATTAAGGGGACGTAATATTTGGATGTCGGTTTATTTTATTGGAGATTTTAAACTATTTTTGTCCTCCAAAAATAAAAAAAGATGAATGATTTAACGTTGATAGGAAATATTGGTGCAGATGCAGAAATCCACAAATTTGATGAAGGACGCTTCGCGATAAGATTTCCATTAGCTATTACAGAGAATTGGAGAGATGCACAAGGACAAAAACAATCAAAAACAGAATGGTTTAGATGTGTGCGTTATACTAAATCTGATGCAATTGCAAATTACATCAAAAAAGGAATGAAATTATGTGTTAAAGGGAAGGCTTCTGCTGAGGCTTACATCAATAAAGAAAACCAAGCGGTAGCTACTGCGGTATGTTTGGTGTCAGAAATACACTTTATTGAAACCATTAAACCAAATAATGAAGGTTAAAAGAAGTATTACAAGAGATAATAAAATATTTTAATTTAAAAAATACATTTTATTCATCATTGTAACACAACTTAAGAAAATATCATAAAAAGCCTGTGAGTGTCATATTTTACAGGCTTTTTATTTGGAATAAACGCAAAATTACCTAGATTTGCAGTGTTGAAATTCTAAACACAATACAGGATTTAATATACAACAGGTCCGATAGCTCAGCTGGATAGAGCAACTGCCTTCTAAGCAGTAGGTCTCAGGTTCGAACCCTGATCGGATCACTTAAACCCCTTGACTTTTCAAGGGGTTTTTTTATTTCTATTATTTTTGAAATACCAACTACAATATGGAAAATTTCTTTATTATCTTGATCTGCATCATTTCTGGGTTATTGTTTAAAAAATACAATCTCGTTCCCAAAGATGCGCACAAGGGGATCAATACGTGGATTTTATATATTGCACTTCCGGCGGTTTCATTTAAGTACATCCCCCACATCTCCTGGTCGTGGTCCATGCTATTTCCTGCACTTTCAGCATTTATTGTTTTTATTGGAGCCTATGTATTTGTCAGCATCTATTGCAAGTACAAAAATTACAGCTCAAGAACAAAAAGCTCCCTTCTCATAGCGAATGCATTCAGCAATACCTCTTTTATTGGTTTTCCATTGATCATGGCCTATTATGACGCCAAAGATCTCAGCATTGCCATTATCTGTGATCAGGTCATGTTTGTTTTACTTTCCAGTTTGGGGATCATCATCGCGATGAAGGGAAATCCCAAAGAGACTTCAGAAATCAGTCCTAAAATCATATTCAAAAAATTAGTTTCCTTCCCTCCTTTTATTGGCTGTCTATGTGCACTTGTTTTGTCTCAATTTTTTGATTTAAATTTTGCTACCCCATTTTTTGATAAGCTGGCGGCGACAGTAGGTCCGTTAGCCCTTTTTTCTGTCGGTTTGCAATTGACATTCAAAGGATGGCAAAAAACCATCAATCAAATATCATTCACCCTATGCTACAAATTACTCATTGGACCAGCCTTGGTTCTTTGTTGTGCAATACTGTGTAATATCTCCGGTAGCATTGGAAAAATCAGTGTCTTTGAAGCAGCGATGCCAACCCTGGTTACAGGAAGCCTGATTGCAGAACAATACAATCTTAATGTGAAATTAGTCAACCTTATAATTGGTGTAGGTATTCTGTTTAGTTTCATCAGCACTGCAATTTGGTATTTTGTTTTGGCACAAGTATTCTAATTTAAAATGACCATTTTTAATTGGGGGTGGTGTTGCAGCCTTACTAAGGTGTTTTAAAACGTCCTGATGCCAAGCTTCCAGGATTTTGGAAGTCCGGTTTCTGAATCAAGAACAAAACTATTACGAGACTTAAAATAAGGATCTTTCAAAAGGTCTTCTGGTTTTAAAACCGCAGACACACAAATATTTTCCTCTTCCAATAGTGTTAACCAATAAGTCAAATCTTCTGTTCTAAATGTATTTTTTAGTTCTTCATAGATAAATTTATTCAGATAAAGCTGTGGGATGTCAAGACCAATCCACTTTTCTTTTTCCATCAATTGACAGAATTTATTCCAAAATTTCATTTCTAAACCTGCAAAGGCAATATAACCACCATCTTTACATTGATAAACAGCATAATTTGGCAATTGGAATGTGAAGAAACTGGTACTTTCATGCCAATCATTGATGTTTTTAAGTAAGGTTAGTGGCAAACAAGACTCCACAATGGAAACATCAAAATTACCTCCAATATCTTTGCGGTACCTCTGAATGAGTCCAAGTAAAACACTGTTGATTATTTGCTCTGTTCCACCATAAATATCGGCAAATTGAATATTAGGAATTTCATATCCCGCAACTTCAGCTTGTTCTTGTAATAATCCGGCATGCGCTATGAAATTAAGGTCGTGGCCTGGCTTTTGAGCATACGCTCCATCTCTTCCATAACTACTGGCGGCTACATAAATCAGATTTGGATTGAGAGACTTAAGCATTTCAGTTGAAAGTCCGTAAAAGTCCATCACTCCAGGTCTGAAATTTTCAACCAGCACATCCATGGATTTGATTAAGGTTTTTAGCTTGTCTAGCCCCGCCAAGGTGTCATAGGCGATTTCTATGATGTGTTTGTCACTGTTTAACAACTGATAATAGGCTGATTTTCCACGAACAATAGGTGGCAATAATTGAGTCAAATCCAATTTATCAGGATGTTCCACCCTGTAAATTACAGCCCCCATTTTTTGCAGTTGTTGTGTTGCCAAGGGGCCTGGCAATAATTTTGTAAGATCTAATATTTTAATTCCATTCAAAATTTTCATGTCAACCCATTTTGTGTTTTTCTACCCCACATTTCTTTACTGCCATCATAAAATTGAAAAGCGTTTTGACTCATAGATTTTAAATGTGAACTAACCTCCCATTGCGCCCCATGTTTCAAGAAACCCTCGCAAGTAGAAACAAATGCTTTTAATCCAATTGCATCTATATATCTAAATACACCTCCACTGTGAATGGGAAAGCCAAATCCCAATATGGAGGCCAAATCAGCAGTTCTAGTATCGGTTACAATTCCCTCAACCAAACATCTGTAACTATCTAAAGCGACAACATAATTCAAACGTTTTACTATGTCTTCATCACTTGTATCATTCGTTCCAATAGACTTAAGCCAGAGCGATTTACCATTTGGAGTATAAGTATAAAATCCTTTACCCGTTTTTTTGCCAATTCTTCCTTGCTTCATTAGTTCAGTTAGAAAAGTTTTGTATTTATTTTCAGAAATGCTAACTTTTTTTTGGTTGTTTAACACATCCAAAACTAATTTCAATGACACTTCGTCCAATACCGCAAAAGGACCTATGGGCCATCCTGAATTTAGTGCTACATTTTCTATTCTTTTGGGATCAATACCTTCCAAATATAATAGTACAGCTTCTTGTGTGTATTTCCCAAAAACTCTAGAAGTGAAAAAACCAGGACTGTCTTGAACTACGATTGGAATTTTTCCCATTTTATGTGCAAATTGACATGCAAAACTCAATGTTTTAGTGCTTGTCTCTGACCCTTTAACAATTTCCAAAAGGGTCATTTTATCCACTGGTGAAAAAAAGTGCATTCCCAAAACATTTTCTTTATTTTCAACATATTTAAAAATATCGTTAATAGGAATACTTGAAGTGTTTGATGCAAGGATGACCTGTGCATTTAAATGGGGGGTTATCTTATCCAAAATGTCTTTCTTCAATTTTAAATCTTCAGGTACTGCTTCAATAACTAAGTCAACCTCTTCCAATGCATTCAAATCGTTTAGTGGTTGTATTAATTTTTGGACTTTAACAATTTGTTCATTGCTCCCACCTTTGTTGAACAAGATTTTCTGTATTTTGTTTTTGGACACTTTTAAGGAGTTTAAAGTTGCTTCTTCACTTTGATCTGAAAGCAGAACTTTAAACCCAGATAGCGCAGCATTTGCTGCTATTCCTGTACCCATCATACCACCGCCAATAACTCCCAACATTTCAAGCGCATTACAACCCAATTTAGGATCTAGATATTTGTTTTTTTTGGCTTCTTGGACTCCAAAAAACAAGGTATTGATCATGTTTTGGGCTACGTCTGACTGCAAGGTTTTAACTAAATATCTAGCTTCAACCTCCAAAGCCTTTTCAACGGGTAGCCCCAAGCCATCGTGTAGTGTTTTCAAGTAATAATTGATTCCAGGAAATTTCCCCTTTGTTTTGTTTTTAATCCATTGTACTGCAATTGCAAATTCTTGTGCTCCATTAACACTCCTCAAATTCCCTCCGGGTATTGGGTTGTGATCTCCCCATCTGTGTAGTGCAGGTTTTCCCGCTACAATCCATTTTTCTGCTAGGATCCAAGCCGCTATATCTGTTTCACATAGGGCATCTACTAATCCAAATTCTGCAGCTTTTTTTGGGGGATATAAACTCCCATTAACTACAAATTTTATGGCTTTAGATATTCCCCACATGCGCGCTGTCTTTATCGCTCCCCCTGCACCGGGGAACAAGCCCAATTTCGTTTCCGGCAAACCAATTCTGTAATTGCCCTCAACAGCAATCCTGTAATGGGTGTTCAGTGCAAATTCATATCCACCTCCAATGCAATTTCCTTCAATGATGCTAATAATCGGTTTTTTATAGTGGTCTAAAAGTGCAAATTGCCGGTGCATTTCTAAAATCCCGCTTAAAAATTTTTGTGGATCCAATTGCTCTCTTAAAAACTCATGTATATCTGCACCAGCAATAAAATCAGATCTCTTTGATGTAATAATAATTCCTTTCACTACTTCTAATGACAGCAGGTCGTGTAGCACTTTAAAATAGAGTTTCATGAATTCAAAAATCAACAAATTTGTTTTTTGATTCTTCATGTCTAGGGATAGGGATACAATGCCATTTTCTTTATAAGAACATGTGAAATATGCGTTCTCTTGATTTAAATCTATTTTCATAACAAATGTGTTTATAAACGTTCTACAATGGTAGCAATTCCCATGCCTCCTCCCATGCAAAGTGTTACAAGTCCTATGTTTTTATCGCTGTGATGCAATGCATCAATTAGCGTACTAAACAACACGCTGCCAGTAGCTCCTAAAGGATGTCCAAGTGCAATGCTGCCACCATAAACATTAACTTTGCTGATAGGTACATTCAGTTGCTCCATAAAGTAAAGTGGTACTACTGCAAATGCTTCATTGACTTCAAACAAATCAATATCAGAAATTTTCATTTTGGCCTGCTTTAACACTTTAATAGTTGCAGGCACCACACCTGTAAGCATTAGTGTGGGATCACTGCCCACTAAAGCCATTGCTTTTATTTTCGCTTTGGGTTTGATATTTTGTATTTTTCCCAATTTTGCATTGCCCAAAAGTGTAACTGATGCACCGTCAGCTAAAGCGGAGGAATTCCCAGCGTGATGTAAGTGATTCACTTCATTCAATTCACTGTATTTAGCAAAAGCAGTACTGTCAAAACCCATTTTTTTACCGTGTAGTTCAAAAGATGGCGGCAAATTTTTGAGGTCTTCAATCGTAGTATTTCGCACAATTTCATCTGTTTCTAATACGTTGAATCCATTGACATCTTTTATGGGAATTCTTGAAATACGGCTGTCTTTTGATTCTCTAGCTTTTAATGCACGTTCATGAGATAAGACCGCATATTGGTCCAAATCATGTCTCAATACATTGTATTTTGTTGCAATTACGTCAGCTGCCACCCCTTGGGGCAATAGAAAACCGTCTAATGTTAATTTTGGATCTAACAAATATGCGCCACCATCACTGGACATGGGGACCCGTGACATACTTTCAACGCCTCCTGCCAAAACCATATTTTTATATCCTGATTTTACATAAGCCACCCCTTGATTAATCGCTTCAAGTCCAGAACCACAAAATCTGTTTAGGGTAACACCGCCACATTGAGATCCAATCAGGCTGATATCAATACATGCTTTTGCAATATTGCTTCCTTGATCTCCAATTTGTGTTACACATCCAAATATTAAATCGTCTATATAATTGGTCTTCAGGTTATTTTTTACCACCATTTGGTTGATGACCTGACGTCCCAATTCAACGGGAGGAGTTCCCATTAGACTTCCCTCATTTGTCCCTTTTCCCCTCACGGTTCTCAGGGAATCATATACAAATACATTCATCTGATTTTAAATTTATAGTCTTGTTTAACTGATGGCCTGTGTGTATGCTTTTTGATCCAAAACAATTTTTGAAAGAATTTCAGACATGATATCAGATGTTCCACCACCGATGGTACTTATTCTTGCATCTCTAAATTTTCTAGCAATCTCATTTTTTTCATCAACAGATGAAAATTGTAGTAAATCCATACATTTATTGATTAATTTAATCAATGCTTCAGAGGTGGATTTCTTTGCTATTGTACATTCTTTTACTGCATATATACCGGCATCAAAAATGGCACAGCAGTGATATACATAGTTTTTGAATACTTGAATTTCTGCATAAACTTTAGACAATTCAATCAATTGGTAAGGATTCAGCACATGGTGTTTGGAAGTTAATGTCCTTCTGGTGTAAGAATACATATCATCCATGTCTGCAACTGCCATAACTGCTACATACAGTCTTTCATTTTGTAGGTGCTCCATTAAGTATTGAAATCCAAACCCTTGGTTTCCAACTAGGTTTTTTTTGGGTACACGCACATTTTGAAATCCTATAGTTGCGGTATCTGAACAATGCCATCCCATTTTGGGAATTTTGGTCTTAGTAATCCCATCGCTAGAAGCGTCCACAATTATCAAACTCATGTGTTCCACATCAAGTGCTTTGATTTTTACTGCCAGGAGATAAAAATCGGCATATACACCGTTTGTTATAAATGTTTTACTTCCATTAATAAGGAAATGATCATCAAACTCTAGGGCTAAAGTCTTCAATTGAGCAACGTCTGATCCGCCACTGGGCTCTGTAATCGCAATTGAGCACCAGAATTCACCATTTTTAATCTGGTCCAGATAAGTACGTTTTATGTATTCTGAACCATAATTTTCTAAATAGGGTTTTGCCAATTGACAAATGCCGTAAGAGGCCGCAAATCCAGCATAATTTAATTTTGCCAATTCTTCAATTAAGACTACATCGTAAAAATAAGAACCTGGATTTTTCATAACTTTTCCTTTTGTTCCTTTTTTTAAATCATTGATGAAATGCATTAATTCAATCCAGATGTATTTAGGAATGTGTTCTTCAAGTTCCCATTGTGCAATATGTGGTGCAATGTGTTCTTGAATGAAAACACCCAATTGTGTTCTGTAGTAAGTGTGACTTGAGTTGAAATAAATGTTTTCCATCAGCTGTTCTTCAAAATTTTGTTTAGTTTTAATGCTATGTTCATATCTCCATTAATTTTTATTTTTCCACCAATTACTCCTGTTAAAGGGTCCAATTGCCCCATGAGAATTTGATGTAATACATTTTCTGATAAATAGAGTTCACAAGAAGCTGAGTGATTTTCTTTGGTGACCTCATTAAACGCTGCTAGACCATCAATGTAAATGTGTTGTAATTCTGTTGTAATCTTGATGGTATGTCCCAGAGGGGGAGCATTTTGAGCATTTTGTTTTACTCTATCAAAATTTTCATGTGAATTCATGTTTTCTTTTTTTTATTAATTGTTGCATGCTTTGCATTTGTCGTGATAATAACAATCTAATCCAAGTGTACGTCCTCTTTAGATAGTTACGGTAGGCTTTTTACTAAGGTGTATTTTTGAAATAATTTCAAGCATAATTTCAGAAGTTCCCCCACCAATAGTCCCAACTCTAGCATCTCTATACATCCGTGCTATTTTAAAATCTTCTGTATATCCATACCCTCCAAAAAATTGCAAACACTGATCAATGGTTTTCAATGCTGTTTCTGAACATTTTAATTTGGCAATGGCCGTTTCCAAGGTCAAATCTGCTTCGTTTTGTTTTAAACTACAGCAGTAATCTACATAGATTCTATTTATTTCAATTTCGCAAACGATATCAGCGATGCGGTGTCTCAAAACTTGAAATTTGTTTAATTTCTTTCCAAAAGCCTCACGTTGATCCATGTATTCCAAGGCATAATCCAACGCCGCTTGTGCTGAAGAGATGCCCAGTATGGATCCTATAAGTCGCTCTGTACATAAACCTTCCATCAAATAGGAAAAACCCATGCCTTCTTCACCAATGAGATGTGATTTTGGTATCTGAACCTGGTCAAAAAAAACTTCTGCAGTATCTGATGCATGCCATCCTAATTTTTTAATCTTTTTGACTTTCACCCCTTTCATTTGTTGTTGAATCACTAGTAAACTCAAAGCATCAGCATGGTGTGCTGTTGGTGTTTTAACCGCTACTACCATATAATCGCCATATACACCGTTGGTTATGAATGTTTTTGACCCATTGACCTCATAATGTGATTCGTGTTTTGTTGCTGTTGTTTTAATATTTTGAACGTCAGATCCTCCACTCGGTTCTGTAATGGCAATACTGCTGATGTAATGTCCAGAAATTGTTGGTGACAAAAATTGTTCTTTCAAAAACGCACTTCCGTGTGAGTTGATATAAGAAGCAGACATATAAGCTATTACTGCCGTTGCTATGGAAAATCCACCACAGGGTATTTTACCCAGTTCTTCACAAAAAATTTTACTGTAAGTAAATTCCAAAGCCAGGCCTCCATAGGCTATGGGTTTATCCAAACCCAATAATCCCATTTCCCCCATTTTTTGATATATATCCTTTGGTATTCGTTCATCTTTTTCCCAATCATCCACAAAAGGAAGGACTTCCTTTTTTAAAAAAGATTGTACTGATTGTCTGAATATATCTAGTGCTATTTTATTATCATCTGTTTCCATTGCCCATGTTTATCATTTTAAACCCATATAATACTTTTTGATTCTTGATTCCACAATTCATAGTAGTCCTTATAAGTGGCGTCAACCATTCTGCGCTTCAATTTCATAGTGGGGGTAAGAAAATTATTTTCAATATTCCAAGGGGTATCAATTATGATTGCCTTGGCTATTTTCTGATAGTTCATCAATCCTTGATTTACTTTTTTGATCTGCTGTTCGATGTAGTGATTGACATCTGTAACATGTTTGGATTTTGCCATGTCAGAAAGCTGTACCAAGACCAAAGGCTGAGAGGCACCCAATCCAACAACTATCAAATGCTCCAATACATCTGCATTTTGAAATTTCCATTCAATTGGAGCTGGTATGATGTATTTTCCCTTAGCTGTTTTAAAACTGTCTGAAATTCTTCCCTCAACAAATAAATAGGCGTCTTCATCCAGATGTCCAATATCCCCAGTATGCATCCAACCGTCTTTTATCACTTGAGATGTCTTTTGAGGTTCACCATAATATCCTTTCATAACCATGGGGCCGTGAATTAAAATTTCATTGGTTTGATGAGCTATTTTAAGTTGGACATGGGGTAAAACTTTACCGACAGAGCCCACCTTAAATTCATCAATTGGCATGGTAACATTTGCTCCAGAAGTTTCTGTCATCCCATATCCTTCTCTCAATTTGATACCAATTTTAAGATACCATGATTTGAGTTCTGGTGAGGTTGGGGCTGCTGCTGTGAAAGAGAAAATCAAACGGTTTAAACCCAATTTCAATCTGATTTTTCTTTTGATATAATAGGAAAGCAATGGTATTTTAAGGAAGCGATCTAATTTTTTTTGAGGTAATTTTTGTAGCACACCCATTTGAAATTTGGTCCATAAATGCGGAACTGAGAACATCACGTGAGGTTGAATTTTTTTCATATCCTGGTTCAGTGTTTCCAGGGTTTCACTAAAGCAAACAGTACCACCTATTAACAGCAGCACAATTTGTCCTACAGTGCGTTCTCCAATGTGATTGAGCGGTAAAATAGAAAAGAAATAGGTTTTTTTACCGTATCTTTTTTTCAAGTTGAACTGTTCGTATTTTTGTTCAATATTCAAAATTTCATTTAAATTATTGTTGGTCAAAATCGCGCCTTTTGGCTTGCCGGTGGTTCCTGATGTAAACAATATGGTCCAGATTGCTTCAGGATCTGCTAAAAAATCAACGTCATAATAGGGCGTGTAAGTTGCCAGAATATATTCCCACCTTACCCCCTGATCAATTGTATCGTGTTGGGCATAAGAAGTGAAACTAATAATTTTAAAATCTTTTGGGATGACCTCTTTAATGGTCTTCCAAGTTTCTATCTTACCGATGAACAAGGCTTTAACCTCACACATCTCAAGTACTTCTTGCAGTCCTTCTTTGTTCAGGTTGGGATAATAGGGAACACTTATTGCTTTGATATAGGATATCGCCAAATCAGTGATGATCCACTCTGGACAATTTTTAGACAAAATCCCAACACGATCTCCGGATCTGATCTCAGATTTTAGCAAGTATTGCGCTATTTTACGCATTTGAAGCCCTGCTTCTTTATACGTAATTTTGATCCATTTTTTATTTTTGGATTGTTGCAGAAAGACGCGGTTGGGTTGCACTTTTTCCCAATGCAGGAAATAGGTTAAATAATGCGGAAAATTCAGTTGTTCTTTCATGG
>JAGHSS010000345.1 GCA_018065745.1 Candidatus Neoflavobacterium equi
CTTTAATATACTATAATATAAAAAGCATATTAACATAAATAAATCTTAATTTAATTCAAGACAATTGTTTTATTACTCAATTTTGAAGTTTTTTCAATGAAACATAAAAAAAACCGCCAAGATTGAAATCAAGGCGGTTATATTTTATGTAGATATTGTATTAGAAATCTCTTTTTACATCAAAACTTTCTAGGTAATGAGCAACACGTTGAACAAATTGTCCACCCAATGCTCCATTTACTACACGGTGATCATAAGAATGTGACAAGAACATTTTTTGTCTAATTCCAATAAAGTCTCCGTCTGGTGTTTCCACTACTGCAGGCACCTTTCTGATGGCTCCAAGAGCTAAGATACCAACCTGTGGTTGATTGATGATTGGCGTTCCAAAAACAGATCCAAAAGTACCAACGTTTGTAACGGTGTAAGTTCCACCTTGGGTGTCGTCTGGTTTTAATTTTCCATCTCTTGCACGAGTTGCCAAATCATTTACTGCTTTAGCCATACCCACAATATTTAATTGGTCTGCGTTTTTGATTACAGGAACAATCAAATTACCGTTTGGCAATGCTGCCGCCATTCCAAGATTGATGTTTTTCTTTTTGATGATGTAGTCACCATCCACAGAGATATTCATCATTGGGAAGTCGCGCAAAGCTTTAGCTACTGCTTCCATAAAGATTGGAGTGAACGTCAATTTCTCACCTTCTCTCTTCTCAAATGTATTTTTAACCTTGTTTCTCCAAGTAACGATATTGGTTACATCCACTTCAATGAACGATTGAACGTGAGCAGAAGTCTGTACAGACTGCACCATGTGATGTGCAATCAATTTACCCATTCTGTCCATTTCAACTATTTCATCTGCACCATTGACAGAAACCGGAACTGCTTGTGTAGCAGTAGCTGGTTTTGCAGCTGGAGCAGCTGGTTTTGGTTGTGCAGCAACCGGTGCAACAGCACCTTGTTTTTTAGCATCAACATAGGCCAAAATATCGGTTTTAGTTACACGTCCATCTTTACCAGAACCTGATAAAGCTTCCAATTCTTCCACTGATATTTGTTCTTCTTTAGCTATATTTTTTACAAGAGGAGAAAAGAATTTTTCAGTGTTTGAAAAATCAATAGATCCCAAATTGGTCACAGTTTCCACGTGTAGTGCAGCCTGTGGTGCAGATGCAGCTTGAGGTGCTTCAACAGCAGCAGCAGTAGCAGCTACTTCTCCACCTTCTGTTTCTAAGATTGCGATGGTTTGTCCCACTTGAACCACATCATCAACATTAAAAAGAATTTCCACAAGTGTACCTCCAACTTCTGAGGGAACTTCACTATCCACTTTATCTGTTGCGATTTCCAATACTGCCTCATCAACAGCAATCACGTCACCAACATTTTTTAACCAGTTCGTAATTGTTGCTTCAGCAACACTCTCCCCCATTTTGGGTAATTTTAATTCAAACTTTGCCATATTAAATATTAAAGCATTTTAGTTGTAATTCGTTAATCTAAAACCAATACTTCCCCACGTTCTTCACTGCTGTTACTTCCAATAATGAAAGAGGTGTTGGCAGGCTTGATTTTATATGTAATTTTTGGATCTGCTGCCTTTTGCATCAGGTGTATAATCGATTTAAAAGATAATACATCCCCATCAAAAACAACTTCCGTTTGTTCGTTTGTTTTAATCAATTGCGAATTTAATTTTTTTTCAGATATTTCTGTAACTAAAATTGTATTTTTTTTAAAAATACCCGCTAATCTTTGTTGCAAAGACAAGTTTTCACTCAAAACAAGATATTTCTTAGGATATATTTTCTCAGATTTTGTCTTTGCTTTGAACAGTACAAATACAAAGGCGCCCATACGCATCATATATTCAAAGAAAAAAGACCTTCTAAAGTGTTTGTTATAGAAAAATTGCATGGCTTCTCTGAACCTGTTCATATAGTTTTGATCCTTAACCGTGCTCTCCCCTTTGTAGTGTATGATGGCCGTGTCTGCAAAATAGTAATTTTCCAACCCCAGTTTTTTGACAGAATAGGACAAATCAATATCGTCAGAATACATAAAGCAGGCTTCATCAAAACCACCAACTTGCAAGTATAATTCGCGTTTCATGATCATAAAAGCGCCAACCAATACATCTACTGCACCGGTTTGATAGGCAGAGATATGCTGGGCATAATACTTTGTAAATAAAGAGGTGTTTGGAAAAAGTTTGTACAGGTTGGCAATTTTAGTAAATGCTACCCAAGGCGTTGGAACCCCACGTTTTGATTCAGGCAAGAAATTCCCGCGTCCATCGATAAGCTTACATCCCACAATGCCGAGGTCTTTTTGAGCTTTGGCAAACTCCAAAACCTTGGTAAACGTATCCTCTGCAACCACAGTATCAGGATTGAGGATACATATATATTCCCCTTTAGCCATGGACACGCCAAGATTATTCCCTTTGGGAAAACCTAAATTTTGATTGTTGCTAATCAATTTAACGTCTGGAAAATTATTTCTTATCATCTCACAACTATCATCCATAGAATGATTGTCAACAACGATGATTTCTCCGTCGATGGATTCTAAAGCTTTCTGAACACTTATTACACACTGTTCAAGAAAATAACGTACGTTATAATTAAGAATAATTA